>MAXL01000518.1 GCA_001751005.1 Desulfobacterales bacterium S5133MH16 | reverse complement strand
CTCCAAATTCAAGGCGCGCAAATTCCGAGGAATGAGACGTACTTATAGTACGTCGCAGTGACGAGGAATGCAGCGCAACGCAGAAGTTGGACTTTTTAAAAAGCCATCAAACTTAAGTTGTTTCGCATACTCTCTGATGAAGCAACTCATTTTAAACGGTGCTCGTTTTATAAAAAACTAGTTTGTGGCATTATTATTGCGGTACATTTAACTTTGAAAGGATTGTAAGAATGTCATGAATTTAAATAGCCGGAAACTTAAATCCGAGATTGAGTACAGGAAGAATCTGCAGAATATTTGCAACAAGATACATGCTGCCGACAATATGGACGAGATCCTGGTTGATCTCAAGGATGAAATCACGGGGCTTTTTGAGGCGGAACGGCTGACCGTTTATGTGGTTGACGGCATAAAGCGGGAGCTTGTGTCGAGATTCAAATCCGGAGACGAAGTCGGAGAAATTCGCATTCCCCTGTCGAACAACAGTATATCAGGATGTTCTGCTTTCAAGAAGAAGCTCATAAACATTAAAAATGTTTATGATGATAAGGAGCTTGCCGCCATCGATCATGATCTGAAATTCGATAAGAGTTGGGATCAAAAGGCGGGTTTTGCCACCAAACAGGTTCTTGTGGTTCCGGTTATATTTAAAAACTATCTGCTTGGCGTGATTCAGCTGATAAACCGCAAAGACGGAGGGGCGTTTTCTAAACTCGATGAGCAGTCTGTTACGGAAATGGCCCATATATTGGGGATCGCCCTGTATAACCAGAAACGGATGGCAAAAGCAAGGCCAAACAAGTTTGATTATATTCTGAGAAATCGTATTTTGACCGAAAAAGAACTGGACACGGCGATCGCTGATGCCAGAAAAAGAAGAGAACCTGTTGAAGCGGTTTTAATGTCGAATCTTAAGGTTTCAAAACCGGATATCGGCAAATCCTTAAGTCAGTTTTATAAAGTTCCCTTTGTAACATATGATGCAAATACGCCGATTCCCAGTGAACTGCTTACCGGTTTGAAAGTCCCTTTCATGAGAAACTACGCCTGGGTTCCGCTGCGCAAGGAAGATGAGAAGATCGTTATTGCCATAGACAATCCTTATGATCTTCAGAAAGTTGGAGAAATCAAGTCTCTGTTTGCAGGCAAATCGCTCTGTTTTAATGTTGCCTTAAAACAGGATATACTCAAAATGATCAGGCTCTTTACCCGGAAAGAAAAAGAACTCGCTTCCATGGAAGAAATACTTTCCCAACTTAAAAGCGAAAAACAAGAGATAGAAGATGAAGAATCCGTCCTGTATGAGGAAGACAGCGCCATTGTCCGGCTTGTCAATAAAATTATCATCGATGCCTATCATCGGGGTTCTTCGGATATCCATATAGAGCCGTATCCCGACAAGGAAAAGACCCAGGTGCGGGTCCGTGTGGACGGTGCATGTACGATATTCGAGTCGATCCCTTCCGTGTTTAGAGATAACATCGTGTCACGTATTAAGATCATGGCCGATCTTGATATTGTGGAGCGACGCAAGCCCCAGGACGGAAAAATCAAATTCAAAAAATACAGCGGTCTTGATATTGAGCTCCGGGTGGCGACCATTCCTACCCAGGGGGGAGTGGAAGATGTTGTCATGCGTATTCTGGGTACCGGTGAGACGCTTCCTCTGGATAAAATAGGTTTTTCAACCAGAAACTACAAGGATTTTGTCAGATCAATCACACAGCCATATGGCCTCATCTTTGTGTGCGGTCCCACCGGTTCCGGCAAAACATCAACCTTACATTCGGCTCTGTCATATATCAATAATGCCGAAACCAAGATCTGGACCGCTGAAGATCCTGTGGAAATCACCCAGAGAGGGTTGAGGCAGGTGCAGGTAAAGCCCAAGATCGGATTCGACTTTGCTTCTGCCATGCGGGCATTTTTAAGATCTGACCCGGATGTTATTATGGTGGGTGAGATGCGCGACAGGGAGACAACCACAATAGGGATAGAGGCGTCATTAACCGGGCATCTGGTATTTTCCACCCTTCATACCAACAGCGCACCGGAAAGCATAAGCAGGCTTCTTGACATGGGAATGGATCCGTTCAACTTTGCAGATTCTATTCTGTGCATCCTCGCCCAGCGCCTGGTCCGCACCTTATGTAAAAATTGCAAAGAATCTTACCATCCGTCAAAAAGTGAATATGAGGCTCTGGTTCGGGAGTACGGATCTTTTGAAGCGTTTGAAAAAAATGTTCATATACCTTATACTGATGATCTGATTCTCAACAGGCCCGTCGGCTGCAAGCGCTGTTACAATGCCGGATATTTGGGCCGCATGGGTCTGCATGAACTGTTGCCGGGAACCGAACCGATGAAAAAACTGATCCAGAGCAATTCTCTGATTAAAATTTTAAGGGAGCAGGCCGTAAAAGATGGTATGACGACTTTGAAACAGGATGGAATTGAAAAAATATTTGGTGGAAACTGTGACCTGCTGCAGGTCCGGAAGGTCTGTATCAGATGATCGGCTTAATTCAAGGTGCTTTTTTAGCTGCCTCCATAAATCTTTTCAGCTGTTTTTCATAATAGCTTCTGTTCTTTACCGTTAACTCAAGGGCTTTGATTTCAGATTCAACCGCCTCTTCAAACCGATCGTTTGCAAAGTAGCTCTCAGCCAGGGTATCGAGAATATACGGGGAATTTTCGAGACCGGCAGCTTTTTCTGCAAGATACAACGCTTTTTGAGGATCACGGAATTTTTGGACTTCACATGTGGCATGAAGCCATGCCAGGTTGTTCAAAGCATGAGGGTTATCCGGCTTGATCGCCAATGATTGTTCATACGCGTTTATGGTTTCGGCGTACTTTTTTTCGCTGAAATAAAGGTCACCCAGTGTGCTGTAAAGATTCGGATTGTCTGGGGTCCTGTCAATCTCTCTTTGTATTATATTTTCGAAAAAATGTTTGTTTAACATCTTGCCGGTTTCACCAAAATTCAAGTTATAACCGATTGCTCCGATCAACAGTATCCCCACCAGATAAACGGCGATGCTTTTTTTTATTTTGTTGTCATGGCGAGTTATCCAGGTCCTGTCCGTTTCACATTTTTTCAAAAATTCTATTCGTTTTTTGATGCTGAAGTGGTGCCAGTTGGGTTTGTCGTATGGCTCACCGCTTGTTGCCGCAATTTTTTGAAAGCAGGAGATAAGAGGTAAGGAACTGTCGAAAAGTGTGTACACATAAGTGTCTGCCTGGCGCTCGAAATTACGCATAAAATAACCGAAAATAAAACGGAAATAGATCAGGAAAAATATAATAATTATGAAACTGAAAATCGATGAGGTTACCGTGGTCTGATCCAGACCGGTATGGCTTATGAATCTGTATATGGGTTCAGTAAAGATAATAAAATATACCAGCAGGTCAAACGTGGCAAAAGAGATCAGCATATATCCCACAAAAAAGACCAGATAAAAAATAAGATGTTTTTTCTTTATGTGCCCGATTTCGTGGGCAATGACCGCATCAACCTCCTCGGGTTCAAGGAATCGCAACAGATCGCTGGTAATGAGGATGTAGCGGAATTTTTTGACCAGCCCCATCACACCGGCGGTTATCATTCTGCCTCCGAATATGGGCCAGTATAGAATCTCAGCATATTCAAGCCCCGCTTTTCGGCACAGGTTTTCGATTCGTTTTCTATAGTAACCTGTTTCCAGGGGTTTGCATCTCCAAAATTTCTGAATCGCAGCCGGGCCTGCAATTGCGATGGCAAAAAGAAAAACAAGAAAATAGGCCATCTGACCTTCAGTTGTGGAGAGAAAACGTTTCGGCAGCTCAAAGGGCAGGGCATTAATAATGTCGGCAACTCCGGAAAGGAGCAGCCAGGGTAACAGTACGGGTACGGAAAAAGAAATTTGAGATATAATATATGAACTTCTGGAAACATCGGAGGCGGAGAGAATTTTATAAGTTCCATGGGCACAGGCCCATACAATTGCAAGGTAGCATATAAAAAGGCCGAGAAATAAAAGCGCCTGAAAAGTAGGGATAATGGAAAGAAAGTGAATGTCTGTCAAAAAGGAAGAAAGGTTCAGGCCGTAAATATCGATGGAAAAGAGCACGATGGCCATTATGGATTGCCGGGTTACCGTAGAGCTGAATTTATGGCTGAGTTGAGCAAAGCTTCCCCTGGAAAGCCTCTTTTCTATCCTGTGAAACTGCACCCAGGTAATCCATGTGAAAATAACAATCAGCCCGATAAACAAAAAAAAGGTTTCTATGGAAGCAAAATTAGTCTCTTCTGAAGGCTGGTAGGTGCTGTATATGAGAAGGACAATGATGAAGTATATGAAATTGCCAAACATAAGAATTTACAGACTTTGATGGCAAAGTAAAAAGCTCCAAATTCAAGCCGCGCAAATTCCGAGGAATGAGACGTACGTATAGTACGTCGCAGTGACGAGGAATGCAGCGCAACGCAGAAGTTGGACTTTTTACGAAGCCATCATTTGTAATACCTCTCTTTTTCACTGTAGATGCAGCCGCAATACTGCTGGCGATACATTCCCAAGCGTTTTGATTCCTCGATACCTTGTTTCCATCCATCACGAAAATCATGGTAGTAAAATCGTACTCCCACAGTTTTGCCAACCGCTTGGCCTATGGATTTTATCTCGTCGTGTTTCTGGAATTTACTGTACAGGAGTGTGGAGGTAAAATAGTCGAACTTACCCCGCTTCGCCACCAGTGCAGTGGATCTTAAACGGTCATGGTAGCAGTACGAGCAGCGCTTCGATTCCCTGAAGACCACGTTCCGGATAAAACCTTCCAGATCGTAACCTTCCTGGTATATGACCTTAAGATTGATGGTTTTGGCATAAGACTGCAATGTTTCTTTGCGTTTCATGCATTCCGTATACGGGTGGATATTATGTTTGTAGAAAAAACCCATTATATCGAAACCTTGCTTATCAAGGGTTTGTACAGTGTATATTGCGCACGGGGCGCAACATATGTGAAGCAGGATCTTCATTGTCTATTTCCGAAAATAGCGGTTCCGATACGGACAAGGGTCGCTCCTTCCTGGATAGCAGCTTCAAAATCACCGGTCATACCCATGGAAAGTTCACTCAAACTAACATTCAATAAACCCTGTTGCTCGAGACGGTCTCTCAAACCCCGAAGGGCTGCAAAATAGGGCCGAACCTTTTCAGGAGCGTTGAAATAGGGCGGCATGGTCATAAGCCCTTTAACCGACAAATTCTCAAGAAGGCTTATGTCCTTTAGCAGATTGTGCGTGTCTTTGACATTTACTCCTGACTTTGAAGCTTCCTCACTGATATTGACCTGTATCAGGATCTCCTGGATTTTATTAATTTTACGTGACTGTTTGTCTAATTCACGGGCCAGTTTAAGCGTATCAACGGAATG
>MAXL01000517.1 GCA_001751005.1 Desulfobacterales bacterium S5133MH16 | reverse complement strand
TTTTCCTGATTTTTTCTGTGCAGGCTGAAGGGACTTCGAATAGAACGCATAAACGGGGAACCTTCATTCCAGGAATTGTCAAAGTTGATACAGCGATCATAACTATCGGAGATAGTGATCGGAAAAAACCCTTTGGACTCGTTATCTTTAAAGGCTTCCATGGTCAGAAGAGCAATATATTCCGCAAGTTTACCGATTCCGCTGAACACACGAGCTGCATCAAGTGAAATCCCGTACCACCGCCTGATGTTATTGGGATCAATATAAATACATGCCTTAATAAGATCTTCTTCCAGAAATCCGAGTTTTTTGATCTCTTCCGTCGCTCGATATCCGAGAAGATTGTGAAATAAGATGTGCCCGCCGGAAGGTGTATAGTCCAAAAGATAGGGGATTCCTCTCGACCGGAAGAGATTTTCAAGAAAATGGGCAACAGGAATGAGGTGGTCAAACAATCTCTTCTGGCTCTCCTTGTCTTCATACAGTTTGTGGTTTTCTTCTGCAAGAAAGATTTCAAAATCGAGCGGCATGAGCACTGACTGAGACCGTTCTCCGACGACAGGGAGATGAACCTGAAGTCCCCTTTGAAGCGTAAATCTTTCGAGTTGGTTGACAGGCTCGGCAAGGGCCGGAAAAGCAGGATCGTATCCCTCTGCAACAAGTTCATTTCCTGTTACAATAACATAATGGCTAAATTGATAACAATGTATTAATCGATCGAACACTCGATGGTAATATTCTTGAGCATTCATGAGTCTTTAATCCTCTTTTCAAAATAATTGAACTAGAACGTTTATTTTACACAATTACGGCCTTTTTCAGTACTCCACCACTCTATTACTCCAGGTTCATTTGCGTGGTAAAGACCGTTTTAGGAATATTTACAATCTGTTTTATAAACATTGATAATTTCTTGTGGACAGGAATGATGGATTTTATTCAAGTCAGGAGTTCTTTGAGCTTCAGAGCGTTTTTAGGTGCATGCCCCATCGCGTCGTTGTCAAAGTAAACAAAAGTATCTATGTCCCATTTTTTTATTTTTTCAGCCCAGTTCTTAATCTCGTTTTCTGTGTATTCGGACACATATAGTTTTCTTGATCCATGCAAACGGATATAGATAAAATTAGATGTTACTGCTTCAAGATAGGGGTAGCGTCCCGCAGTATCTGAAATACACCAGGCAATATTATGTTTTTTTAGAGAAGATAGCGCCTTTTCTTCCAACCAACTCGGGTGTCTTGCTTCTATAGCTATGCACTTATTTTTTGGCAGGAAGTTGCAAAACAAATCGAAAACTTCCTTTTCAAAGGTCAGCGTGGGCGGGAGCTGGAAAAGAATTGCCCCAAGTTTTTCTTTTAATCCCGCCAACTCACCAAAGAACTTTTTTAATGGTTCTGCGATATCTTTTAGCCTTTTGATATGGGTAATGTAACGGTTCGCTTTAACTGACCAAATAAACCCATTCGGTGTTTTTTCCCTCCAGGTTTCGTAAGTTTTGTGAGACATGGATCGGTAAAAGGTCGCGTTCACTTCAACGCTGTTAAAGTGTTTTGCGTAGAATTTCAACCATTCGGACTTGGGACAGCTCTTCTCATAAAATACTTCTTTCCAGTGATCATAGTTCCATCCAGAGGTTCCGATATGTATCTTGTTCTGCATTTGAGATAAAACCACACCCATAAAGCCCTATCCCTTGTTCTATTCCGAGATCATTTCTTTTAACCTTTCAATACTTAATATCAGATTTGGCAATGTTGACATATAGGGCTTTTTGGTCGCAACAAACTCCACCGCCTCACCGTAACCATAACCTTGAACACAGGAAAGATAGGCAACAACCACTGACGGAGAACGCCCCACACCTGCATTGCAATATACCATTATTCCATGGTCTTTGATATGATCTCTAATAAAAACGACTGCTTCTTTAAGTTGATCTTCAGGTATTGGCTGCATATCTACTATGGGAACTTTATAATAAAAACACCTTACGTGATAAAGATCTATTTCTTGAGCGACACATAATAATGTATCAATCCCGGCAGGGGGACCTTGGGCATCTTCAAAATTGCCAATTGCTAAATTTTTTAAAATATAATTCATTTCAGGGGTAATCCAAAACCACGTCCCATGGGCGTGGATGCTTTATTCTTTAGAATGTCCCAAATCATTACAGCCGGAGGAGGCAGGTTCAAGGACCAGTGCCGTGCGGGTGGGGAGATATAGGCTGAGCAGATTACGTGACTGGTTCATTGAAGTGTCCAACAGGGTCAGATGATGTTGATCCGGGTGTAAACGGTTGTGACCCCCATATTCCGGCGCATCACTGTTGAAAATCATACGATATTTTCCAGGCGGCGCTTCGAAGCGATAATCCGAATACGAGCGTTCGGGATGAAAGTTGAAGATAAATAGAAGTCCTGCCCTTTCAAATATAATAATTTTATTGTCCGAGTGCTCGTAAATAAGGCGTATTTCTGCTGATTCCAGAAGCTGATGATCCCTGGATAGAGATATCATGTCTCGATCAAAACGGGCGAGGAATTGATACTTCAGGTTTTCGTCATCCACCAGATGCCATTGGCGCCGGGCATATCTGTATGACCAGTTATTTCCTTCCCGCGGAAAGTCGATCCATTCGGGATGTCCGAATTCGTTACCCATGAAATTGAGATAGCCGTTACCCGCCGTAGCCAGGGTGATGAGCCGGATCATTTTATGTAAGGCCATTCCGCGGGCCACGATATGGTTATCATCACCCACCTGCATGTGATCATACATATCCGCATCAATTAAACGGAAAAAAATCGTCTTATCGCCCACCAGGGCCTGGTCGTGGGACTCAGTGTAACTGATGGTTTTTTCATCCCGTCTCCGGTTGGTCAATTCATACCAAAGGTGCTCCATGTGCCATTTTTCATCCGGCGTATCTTTGACAAGTCGTATCCAGTTGTCGGGCACTCCCATGGCAAAACGATAATCAAACCCCATGCCGCCGGATGAAATCGGGACAGCCAACCCGGGCATTCCGCTGATATCCTCGGCTATGGTAACCGCATCAGGGCGCACATCATAGATTACTTTATTTGCAAGGGCCAGATAGATAAGGGCATCTTCGTCCACATTGTCGTCAAAGTAGTCGTCGTAGGAAGTGAATGCTTTTTCCAAGCCGTGATCCATATAAAGCATACTGGTCACCCCGTCAAACCGAAAACCGTCCAATTTATATTCATCCAGCCAGAAACGGCAGTTGGAAAGAAGGAAATGAAGCACTTGATGCTTTTCGTAGTCAAAACACCTGGAATCCCAGGCTTCGTGAATACCCCGTGGCCCTTCATGAAAGTATTGATACAGTGTGCCGTCGAATCTGCTCAACCCCTCCACCTCGTTGGAAACCCCGTGTGAATGAACCAGGTCTATAATCACCCTCAGACCGGAAGCATGAGCGGTGTCCACAAGCTCTTTGAACTCCTCCGGTGTTCCGAACCGGGACGAAGCAGCAAAAAAGCTCGAAACCTGGTAGCCGAAAGAACCGTAGTAAGGATGCTCCTGAATCGCCATTAATTGCAGTGTATTGTAGCCCGTCGCAACAATGCGCGGAAGAATTTGTGTGGTAAATTCTCTATAAGAGCCGATTTTCTCCTCTTCCTGGGCCATACCCACATGGGCTTCGTAAACAAATATCGGATCCGGCGGGAACTGAAAATCCATACATTTCCAGCGATACGGATTCGGCGGGGACCAGACCTGGGCATTAAAAATCAGCGTATCAGGGTCCTGAACAACGCGACGGGAATAAGCAGGAATACGATCTCCCTTGCCGTCAGGCCAGTGAACACGAAGTCGATAATGATCGCCGTGTTTCAATTTATCTTTGGACAAACGAATTTCCCAATGACCCTCTTGGGTGATCCGGTGCAAGGCAAAGTCTTTTTTCTCTCGCCAGTTTGTCATATCGCCGATCAGATAGATCCGGGTGGCATTGGGCGCCCATTCACGAAAAACCCATTCACCGTTTTGAAAGTGCATTCCGAAATATTCGTGGCCGGCGGCGAAGTCCGCCAGGCTCCTTTTGCCCTGGGTCAGGCGCGATTCTGTTTCGATTGTTTTCAACAAACGCCGACGAATGGTTTTCTTATACGGCGTCAGGTAGGGGTCTCGGGATAAAAAACGCTTGAGTATGGTATTGATATAATTGTCTTGACCCGGACTTTTCGGATCACCTGAGGTTTCAAACATCATGAGTCTTTTCTTGGTTTCTTTAGTTTATGATTCACTAGAGCTATCCGACGGTTTGTTCACTATCAGCGGTCGCCGGAGCATTTTTTCATAAAGCTCGATATACTGTCGAGCAGTTGCGGCATGGGTAAATTTGGCGGCACTTTCGATCATGACCCGTTTGATTTGCTTTGCCTTTATCCTATCGGGCAGATTGTAAAACTTCATGGCCTGGTTGATGGCCCAGAAAAGCCCGTTGGCATCAAAAGTCTTAAACAGGAAGCCATTGCCGGAATTGTTTTTAACATCCAGATCATTAATCGTATCATGGATCCCGCCGGTATCATGAGCCACCGGAAGACTGCCGTAAAGCGGGGCTATCATTTGCGGAAGGCCGCACGGTTCAAACCTTGACGGCATCAGGATAAAATCTGAAGCTCCGTAAGCCTGATGTTCCAGCCCGTTATCAAAATCGCAGATTGCTACGCGTTTCTGAAATCCATGATAATTCACAATGTCTCTGAATACCATTTGATAATCACCATTGGCGACAAAGATAACCTGAAGATTCTGGTTCCAGTATTTCGAAATCACCTTGTAAAATATTTTGTCTAACAACTGGCATCCCTTCTGAACCGGATCAAGCCGGGATGGCCAGAAGAAGACGGGTGCTTTTTCGTCTTTAATCAGTCCTAACTTTTCCTGTAAAAACAACTTGTTTACACGTTTGCTCAAAAAATAGTCCTCCGGACCGTAGTTTTGCTTGAGATGTTTATCTGAAGAAGGATTAAAGGCAGGATCCGGCGCATTCAGTATTCCAACGGCACAGCCGGCATGATATTTATTGGCCAATTCCCGTTGTATGTGAGGTTCGATAAAACCATGCCGCCCATTGACGATTTCCATCAGGAATGTTGGGCTGACAATATTTACAAAATGGGCGGCAAAAATTCCACTGGTGAGCAAGTCTACAGGGTTGGTATCCCGTATGTCTTCATAATTGGTGGCCATATTTTCATAATATAAATTTTGCCAAAAATAAGCGGCATCGATACCCCTATCCTCCATATAGGCCATTGTTGTCTTTATCGTGTGTACATTGTGAATGGTAAAAAGGCATGGAATTTCCATTTGCCTGGCCATGGCCGGAATGATACCCGTCATCCAATCATTACAATGAATCAAATCCGGTTGGATCTGGGGGACTATGTGGTTGATCACCTCACGTTGAAAAGCCAGGGCGATCTTAATGTTTTCCTCTCCATACGCAGAATAAACACGGTTGATGTAATAAAAGGCCCTGTCTTCCGCCAGATGGATACGATCATCGGGCATTTTGCGCTGAATTTTATTGAGCTCTTTTTTTAAAACAGGGGCCAATCCGTTACTGAAGATGGAACGGTAGTCCGGAATGGCAACGTGCACGTCGGCTCCCTGTTTAAACAGGGCACTGATCAGTGCTGCCGAGACGTCGGCAAGCCCCCCTGCTTTGGCGGTAAAAAAAGAGGCCATACCTCCCATACGGTCCGGCAAATACGTTACCTCCGGAGTTACAACCAGAATGCGGGGATTAATCTGTGGATGTGTCATGGTAAGTCCTATATCGTATAAACCGGAACCGAAAAAGGATTGAAAATTGAATATTGACAATTGACTATTTAAGGAAGTCGCTCCCGCCTGCCATTGCAAGGCACGAGCGGGCAGGTCGCTCTATCATTTTGGCGTTGATAATCATAAAAAATTGGAGAAACTCCTTAACCATTTAACATTCAACCCAAATTCGTCACTCAACCAGTTTAAAGTATCCAATCATCAATCGTCAATCTTAAATTTTCAATGCTTCTACGCCCATGTAATAAGCCCGGGGGCAAATCTGATCCGGTCATCTCCCCTGGGTATAACCCTGACAGTGAAACCGTATCGGCCTGAATCGCCGCAGATTATGGTGCATTCGTAAAGATACTCGCCGTCCCCACGGTTTTCTTTTACAGCCATTTCTTCAGAATGACTGTCAGCGATGTTGTCAACAGTTTTCAAGGCCCCGTAATAGAGTTCCACTTTTATCTCATCAGGACGGAGTTCCCCCAGGTTAACAACCGCTGTTACAGCAAAGCTTTCTCCCACCCGAAACGGGCC
>MAXL01000516.1 GCA_001751005.1 Desulfobacterales bacterium S5133MH16 | reverse complement strand
GATGACCTTTCAAGAAAGCTTTCCATGAAATCCGGCAAACTGTCGAGCATTTTACTCCATCTTGAGCTAAAAGGTATTGTACTTCAGTCCCCGGGAAATCTCTTTTCCCTTGCAGTCATGGACTAATGGGAAGAAAAGATGAACATCGAACATCGAACGTCCAACATCGAATGTTGAATAAAAAACAATGTTGAACAGCGAATGGTATTTAAAGAAAAAGATGAGTATCGAACGTCGAATGGGAAAAAATGAGCATCGAGCATGAAAACGGCTGAAAAAAAAGAAATAGTCATTCAAGGTTTGACATCGGATTTTTGAAAACAAATGAAATTAAATTGCGGAGCGGAGCGACATCATTATTCGATGTTCAACGTTGGACGTTCGATGTTCGATGTTCAGTCTGTTCGATGTTGGACGTTCATTTTTCAATATGTTTGACGTTTATATTTCAAAACAACCCGTTACGGCATAAATGTAATTAGTAAACATTCACAAAATAACTTAAGGCTTATGGGGCTTCGCCCTAATTGGAATAATGGAATGAGGTAAAACTGTGACCAAACCGCTTGTTGTCGTAGAATCCCCAACCAAGGTTAGAACCATAAAAAAATATCTCGGTAAGAGTTACAACGTAGCTGCAACCGTCGGTCATATAAAGGACCTTCCGCCAAAGGAAATCGGCATCAATATCGAGGAAGGTTTTAAACCAAAATATACGAATATTCCCGGCAAACAGAAAGTGATCAGATCTTTGAAACAGGCTGCGGGCGATTCAAATGATATTTACCTTGCACCCGACCCGGATAGAGAAGGTGAAGCCATCGCATGGCATACCGCAGAAATCCTCAAAAAAAAGGGGCGAAGATTCCACAGAGTTCTTTTTCATGAGCTTACGAAAAATGCCACCCACAAGGCGATTGCAGCGCCCGAAGAGCTCAACCGTGACAAATATGAAGCCCAGCAGGCTCGCAGGATTCTTGATAGGCTTGTGGGATACCAGGTATCTCCCCTATTGTGGCGCAAAGTAAAAGGCGGACTCAGTGCCGGCCGGGTACAATCCGTTGCCGTGCGGATCATCTGCGAAAGGGAACGGGCTATCCAGGCCTTTGAATCCGAAGAGTACTGGTCCATAACGGCTCACCTTGAGAACAACGCACCACCACCATTTACGGCAAAGCTGGTTAAAAAGAAGGGGGAAAAAATTAAAATTCCCGACGAAAAGGCATCGAGTTCCATCGTGAAAGAGCTGTCCAAAGAAAAATTTACAGTGGAAAAAGTTCAGAAAAAAACCACAAAAAGAAACCCTCTCCCACCTTTTATTACCAGCAAACTCCAGCAGGAAGCAATACGCAAGTTAAGATTCTCAGCCAAAAAGACCATGACCATCGCACAGAAGCTTTACGAAGGTATAGATTTTGGACCCGGTGAACCCGAAGGGCTTATCACTTACATGCGTACAGATTCCACACGCATTGCAAAGGAATCCGCTTTTGAGGCTCTAAAAC
The DNA here is from genome assembly GCA_001751005.1 of Desulfobacterales bacterium S5133MH16. Classification (GTDB taxonomy): domain Bacteria; phylum Desulfobacterota; class Desulfobacteria; order Desulfobacterales; family UBA11574; genus S5133MH16. The sequence continues at coordinate 6,322 of MAXL01000516.1, read as the reverse complement.
TTATTCGTGAAAGATTCGGAGAAAAATATGCTCCGGATAAGCCGAGGTTTTTCAAAAACCGAAAAAAGGCCCAAGATGCCCATGAAGCCATACGACCCACATCGGTTTTCAACACTCCTGAAAAAGTAACTCCATATCTATCCGAAGACCAGCTTGCTTTATACCGGCTTATCTGGGAGCGCTTTGTTGCTTCCCAAATGGAGCAGGCGCTTATCAATCAGACCTCGGTATCCATAAAAGCCGGTGCCTACCTGTTTACCGCAAGCGGATCAACCGTTAAGTTCCCGGGTTTCATGGCCCTTTACATGTCTGTGGATGAAGAGATCGAAAGCAAAAGCCGGCAGACAAAAGATGATCTCCCTAAACTTGATGAAGGCATGGTTTTGAAGCTCAATAAATTAGAGCCAAAACAACATTTTACCCTGCCGCCCCCAAGGTTCTCGGAGGCATCTTTAGTCAAAGAGCTTGAAGAAAACGGAATCGGCCGCCCCAGCACTTATTCAGCCATTCTCTCTACAATCAAGGAAAAGGGATACGTAGATACGGTTAAAAGATATTTTAAGCCCAGCGAGCTTGGGTTTATCGTAAACGACCTGCTGGTGGAAAGCTTTCCGGAAGTATTTGACGTGGAATTTACCGCCAAGATGGAGGACGACCTGGACCGAGTAGAAGCTTCAGAGGTTAATTCGTTAGAAATCTTATCACGTTTTTACGACTCTTTCAAAAACGCACTCGAAACCGCATCAAAAGACATGCTCAGTTTAAAGGCCGTGGGTATGCCAACGGATCTGGTCTGTCCCAAATGCAATTCAAAACTGACGATCAGGGTCGGCAAAAACGGACATTTTCTGGGTTGCAGTAAATATCCGGAATGTACCTATACCAGAAACTACACCAGGGATGAAAAAGGTGTCATTCATCCGGTTGAGCTGTCGTCCGACGAAACCTCCGACAGAATCTGCGAAAAATGCGGAAAACCCATGCTCATAAAACAGGGGAAATACGGTACGTTTTATGCGTGCAGCGGTTACCCGGACTGCAAAAACACTCAATCGGTTTCTTCGGGCAACGGCGGGCAGGCAACCGGCGTCACTTGTCCTGAGAAAGACTGCGGCGGCACTCTTGTAGAGCGCAAGTCCAAACGGGGTAAAATATTCTACGGCTGCAGCAACTTTCCCGACTGCACTTTTGCCGTATGGGACAAGCCTGTGGCTAAAGAATGCCCCAAGTGCAGCGCCGGGTTTTTGCTTGAAAAAACCACCAAAAAGCAAGGTACTTTTCTTTCCTGTCATACCAAAGGATGCGGGTATAAACAGAAAACGTAAAAGTCCCACAACCTCAATGGTAAATGATACGCAATCATCAAATTCGTCATCATGAAGGAGAAAGCAAATGGCCTTAACGGAAACATATCAAGCTGCTATGGATGCCGAGGTGACCTTTTCCGATGGGACGGACTACCGTCTCAGAAACCTGTGGGAGAAAGGTCCCCTGCTTCTTGTTTTCCTTAGGCACTTCGGTTGACCCTTTTGCCGTGAGCAAGCAGTGCAGTTGCATCGCTCCAAAACACAGTTTGAAGAAATGGGCCTTCAGGTTGTTCTTGTGGGTCTGGGAACTCCCGATCGGGCGGAAGCATTTCGAAAGCAATTTTTTCTATCATTTCCAATAATCTGCGATCCCGAAAAAAAGCTGTATCAGACATATGGTCTTGGAAGAAGTTCCGTTACCCGTTTGGCATCACCGGCCTTTTTGTTGAAAGGGTTGAAAGCCCTGTCACGGGGATACACACCGAGCATGCCACGGGGCGATGTTATGCAGTTGCCCGGTGTATTTTTGATAGATACTGCGGGTAATATTCGCTATGCGCATTATTCAAAAGACCCTTCGGATAATCCAACGATCGAAACATTGCTGGCGTTAAAGGATATCATTAGAAAAGAAAAAAAAGTGTGGTCATCAATCAATGATCAGACCTGATTTTCCATCACTTCATCAGACCATATCTCCATGGCGCCATCGAAACATTAAGAAATTAACCTCCCTCCTCCGGGGGCAAATCAAATCCGGGCTGTCTGGCCCAATTTTTTAATAGAGGGGACGCAATGCAAAGACAGGAATTTATCCGGCAGATCAAGGTAAACAACAGGCAGTACGACATTGCAGACATCAGTCTGCTTCAGGAAAAGGGCATTGCAGATATAAATAACCTGCCGTTTTCGATCAGAATTCTCGTTGAAAACCTGTTAAGGAAACTGGATGGCCGTATTGTCGGAAAAGAGGATGTGCTCAAGATTGCCGGGTGGAAAAAACGATACGAAGAACCGGTAGAAATACCATATCATCCGGCACGGGTTTTGATGCAGGATTTTACCGGTGTTCCTGCAGTGGTTGATCTTGCGGCCATGCGGGATGCCGTAAAAGATCTTGGCGGCGATCCAATGAAAATCAACCCGCTGGTACCGGTCGATTTGATCATAGATCATTCAGTTCAGGTTGATTATTTTGGCGCCCCGGACGCGTTACAAAAGAATGTGGCCAAGGAATATGAACGTAATCGGGAAAGATACGCGCTCTTGAAATGGGCTCAGAAGAGTTTTAACAATTTCCGTGTGGTTCCTCCGAATTCCGGAATCTGTCACCAGATAAATCTTGAATATTTGGGGCAGGTAGTAATGGTCGAAGCGATCCACGGCAAAGCCATGGCGTTTCCTGACTCCTTGGTGGGCACCGACTCACATACAACCATGATTGACGGCATCGGCGTGATGGGCTGGGGTGTTGGCGGCATCGAGGCCGAAGCCGTCATGCTCGGGCAGCCGTATTATATGACGATTCCTCAAGTGATCGGTGTAAAGATGCTCGGCGAATTAAAAGAAGGAATCACGGCAACCGATCTGGTGTTGGTGGTGACCGAGCTGCTCAGGAAACATAATGTCGTGGAAAAATTCGTCGAATATTTCGGACCCGGGATGAAAAAACTGTCGGTTCCGGACCGGGCGACCATCGCCAACATGACGCCGGAATACGGTGCCACCGTGGGATTTTTTCCGGTGGACGAAAAGACCATAGAATACCTTCACCTGACCCGTCGGGAAAAACAGGCCGATCTGGTTGAAATCTATACCCGGGCCGTGGGGTTATTCTATACCGGGCAGGAAGAACCGGATTACACTAAAGTTCTCGAACTCGACCTTTCCTCGGTACAACCCTCTGTTGCCGGTCCGGCCCGACCCCAGGACAGGATCGAGCTAAAGGATCTTAAAGGTAACTTTGCCACGGTACTGGAGGGTGACTATGATCGAAATGCGGATCTTGCCGGCATCTCCACGTTTCACGACGAATCCGGTTGCCAAACGGTCAGGACCCCCCTTTGCAAGGTGGCTGACGCAGGAAGATATCCGGTGGATCTTGACGGAAAAGCGGCCACAATCGGCCACGGGAGCATTGTGATCGCAGCCATAACTTCATGCACAAACACCTCAAACCCTTTTGTCCTGATGGGAGCGGGACTGTTGGCCCAAAAGGCTGTGGCCAAGGGATTAAAAGTCCCTCCGCATGTCAAGACTTCTCTGGCACCGGGCTCCAAAGTGGTCATTCGGTATCTTAACGACGCCGGTTTGATGCCCTATCTCGAGGCCCTGGGATTTCACCTGGCAGCTTTCGGGTGTACCACCTGTATCGGAAACAGCGGTCCCCTGCATCCGGAGATTGAGAGAGCGATTTCTGAAAATGACCTGACCGTAGCCTCGGTGCTGTCAGGAAACCGCAATTTCGAGGCCAGAATCCATCAGAGTATCCGAGCGAATTTCTTAGCATCCCCGTTGCTGGTGGTCGCACTGGCGCTGGCTGGAAAAGTGGATATCGATTTAACCATGGAACCGGTTGGGACTGATTCCGGCGGTCAACCCGTCTATCTTTCGGATATCTGGCCAACCGACCAGGAAATCAAAACACTGGTTCACAAACATGTTCATAAAGAGCTTTTCGAGAGTGAATACGCCAAAATTTTTGATGGAGACGAATTCTGGAAGGCCCTAAAAGTTTCAGAAAGCACTACCTTTGACTGGGATGTGCATTCCACCTACATTAAAAAGCCGCCGTATTTTGAAAATTTCACTCTCGAGCATGCCGAGCCGTCGAATATAGAAAATGCCGGTGTCCTTTTAGTGTTGGGAGATTCGGTTACCACGGACCATATTTCTCCGGCCGGAGCCATACCCAAAGATTATCCTGCCGGTCGCTACCTGATGGCAAATCACGTGCCTCCTGAAGCGTTTAATTCCTATGGCTCCCGCAGAGGAAATCACGAAGTGATGATTCGGGGAACTTTCGGAAATATTCGTATAAAAAACAAGCTGGTTGCTCCCAAGGAAGGCAGTTTTACCTTAAAATTTCCCGATAAAAAAGAGATGGTTATCCATGACGCCGCCCTGGAATATATGGGTGAATCCAGGCCTCTGATTGTATTGGGAGGCAGAGAATACGGAACCGGGTCTTCCAGAGACTGGGCGGCAAAAGGAACAATCCTTTTGGGAATAAAAGCGGTGATTGCCCAATCTTTTGAGCGGATTCACCGAAGCAACCTGGTTGGCATGGGTATACTGCCGCTGGTGTTTAAAGAGAATGAGAATTTGGAAGCTCTGGGATTAACGGGTTCCGAAACGTTTTATATCAGGGGAATCCAAGATATGAGACCGAGAAAAGTATTGCAGGTCAAGGCCGTAACAGAAGGCGGAAAAACGGTCGATTTTCAAGTGATTTCACGGCTGGATACGGATGTGGATGTGGAGTACTTTGAAAACGGCGGCATTCTGCAATATGTACTCCGAAAGATTTTTCAGAATAAAGAATCCTGACCCGGAGGATCAGCCGTTGATTTCATCCCGTTAATAAATAAGGCTATATAAATCCCAACAATTTAAAACCATCACGAAAAAGAATAATTGCCAAAGCACATAAAGCAAAGCCAAGTAAACGCATGGTGTAAATGTACCCATTGCCGATCAAAAACGAGCGGGACTTGCCGACGAATAAAGCTATCAGAATTTTTGATCCCACAAGAAAGACATAAAAACTGCCGATGAAAGCAAGAGGCGCAAACATGCCCTGGTTCATGGCTTTGGTAACTGTTGGCCCTCCAACACTAAACCAAAACAGATAAGGATGAGGGTTTAGAGTATTTACTATTATTCCTTTTGTCAGAGATTTGGGCCTGATCCCCTGCAGATTCAGTTCTACTCCTTTCGTGACTATACTTTGACAACCCAAATATAAGACAAAAAACCCTCCCATACATGAAATAATTCCTAATACCTTATGGAACTCCGATAACTTTACCAATATGAATAAAGTGAAAATGATAATTGGCAAGTCCGTGATAATCGGAGCAAGAGCAACCTTAACCCCCGCTTTTATATCGTGTTGAAGGGTTTCAGAAATTACAAGGGTAAGAAGTGGTCCCGGGGCAAAACCTGCGGATAGTCCTAATATAAATCCTATAGTTAAGAAATTTACCATTTTTGATTATCTGCCTCTAACATCATCGTTTTTACCCATCCCTTCTCACACTCACCTGTTTATTTGCACCAATGTTCGCCACTCAGCAGTGGATTTTGGATGATCCTCGCCTTTGACAATATATCATTAAAATATTATGTATGTTAATCTTTATTATAGCCGAAGGATGAATTAAATTTCTGATTACAGAAAACAGTTATGTAAAAAACTGGAGGGACTGTCAAAAACATGGCAATCAATAGGGTTACCTTCCAGATCGGGGCTTGAAAAAGCAGCCGGAGATTTGCATGAATGGAAAGTGAAAACAGGTGTTTCAGGGCTGTGGGACATACCTCCGTTGATGATTACCGCAACCCTTGACGATGGCCTGGGCTATGGTCTCGAAGTTATTCGGATGTTTTCTGAGATAGCTGGTCTTGCAACCATTGAACTCGGGCTACTTGTAACACCTGAAAAAATCATCGACGCATGTAAAAAAAATAAACCTGATTTATTAGGATTAACCGTACTCCAGTTTGATTCAGAGGAAAACATTTTAATGATAAGCAGAAACCTCCCGTCAAAAACAAAAATAATTGCAGGAGGACCGGTTTTTACATCTGACCGTGGATTTGCCAGGCGGACAGGTATCCATTTCGCAGCAAAGAATGCAGCCTATTTTATCCAGTATTTGCTTCAGTTTGATAAAAAATAATAAACAATCTTGACGGTCTCGTAAAAAGTCCAACTTCTGCGTTGTGCTGCATTTCGTAATCATTCAACGTACGACAAATACGCCTCATAATTACAAAATTTGCACGCCTTG
>MAXL01000515.1 GCA_001751005.1 Desulfobacterales bacterium S5133MH16 | reverse complement strand
TGTATCTCTCGGGACTTATCTTAAAGTTCCAAAAGAGAAACGCAGGGAAGTCGCCCGCATAGTAAAGGAAAGATTATTCGGTCAACAGAGTTTGTTTGAATATGATTCTCAACTCATTATGAAGCGAACATAATTATGCGGTTTAGAATGGCCTGCTCACAAATGACCCCATCTATCCTTCATCGATATATCCTAAAGGAGCTTTTTCAGTTTTTTCTTATTAGTCTTATTGCTTTTACTTTCATTATGGTGGTTACACAAATATCCATTTTAGCGGACCTTACTATAAACAAAGGGGTGGCGCCATCCGCGATAGGTCTCTTGATTTTCTACACTCTTCCTTATTCCTTTGTATTTACATTGCCCATTTCCACGCTGCTCGCCGTACTTCTGACTTTTTTGAGGCTTTCTCATGATAACGAAATGACCGCAATCAAGGCTTCCGGTATCAGCCTCTATCAAATACTTCCGCCGGTTTTTGTTCTTTCCGTATTCGCGTACCTGTGCGCAAGTTATATGGCTATCTATGCCACGCCAAAAGGAACTCGCGCCTTCAATGAGCTGGTCTATTCCGTGGCACGCGAAAGGGCGTACATCGGAATAAAACCTCGTTACTTCAATGACGAATTCAAAGACATAGTCCTTTACGCCAATGAAGTTGATGTTTCGGGAAAATATCTGGAAGATATCTTCATTTCGGACAAGAGGGATCCACGCCTCTCACATACGATTGTTGCCAAGAAGGGGGTCATACTCTCTGATCCCGACAGAAAAAGACTGGCACTTAAACTGACTGACGGCAGTATTCACTATGATAGCCAGGAGATGACAAGCTCTGATACTATTTGGTTCAGCACATACGAACTATCCCTCGATCTGAGGCAATTCGAGAGAAAACAGAAAAAAGGCGGGATTGGAAGGGGCGAGATGTCCGTCTCGCAGCTTATCGCAGAACTCAGATCAAGCAAAAGCAAGGATGTGAGATATAATCTTTACCTTATGGAACTTCACAGGAAATTTGCCATCCCTCTCTCCTGCATCATTCTTGGCATGATTGCCGTACCTCTCGGAATTCAGACCAGGATATCCGGTTCTTCCGGAGGCGTGTCACTCGGTCTTGGAGTTTTTCTCCTTTATTATATACTCGTTGCTACAGGGAGAAGTTTTGGAGAATCCGGCGTCTATCCCCCTGCATTAGGGATGTGGATTCCAAATATCGTCATCGGGGCACTGACAATATTCATGTTGCAAAAGGCTGCATCAGAAAAGCCTATAGGGCTTTTGTCCCTTTTCAATCGTCTGTCCGACCAGATTCGCAATTTGGGGCATTCACGTAAAACAGGGCGCAGTGATTGAGGAATATAGGAATTGCTAACAACATGACACTTATCACGCGATATATCAGTAGAGAATACCTGAAGTTGTTTGCCCTCACATTCCTGGCGTTTGTCATGCTGTAGGTTATTAGAACGTGACCTCGATCTTTGTCTGTGCGATGCAAGGAAACCGTTATCTTGCTTCCGAGAGGGAGATTGCGTGAACCTGCCTCGCACCTGAGGCGCGCACACGCCATTGTTTTGACCAGGCATAAGAGATCGGAAGGCATGTCTGCAAAGGACAGGACTATTATTGAAAAATACGCGGCCGGAAGACCTGTTTTCAGATGCTCTTACATGCCTGCCGGGTTAAGAAATCCTGCAAGCGGTAAGACTCATGGTGAGGAGGCCGTGAACGGCATGAAAGTCCTTGCCTTTTGCGAAAATCGTTCTGCACGTAAGCTCTCCTACAGCCGGTGGCACGAGCCCGCTGAAAAAGACCGGCAAAAGTGGATAGATCATCTCGGTTGAAAGGTCGGTGAAAAAATTGACCAGGCCTAAGGCGAATACATTGCTGTGAAAAACTTCTTTCCATTGCAATGATCGTTTGCCGGCATTTTTCATTATGAAGTCGTTTGCCGGCGCCGAGGCAGAGAAACGGTTACCCTTGTCCAAGCCCCTGGTTTGCTCTCAAATTTTATCTTCCCATTGTGAAGCTCGACAATTCTCTTCACAATGGCCAGTCCCAAACCAGAACCGCCGTGCTGAAGCGACCTGGACTGTTCCACTCGGCAGAACTGCTCGAACACTTTGTCGATTTCAGCCTCGGCAACGCCCGGACGCGTGTTGGTTACCGTTATCGTCAGATCGATATCGGATTGGTCGCCGACCACTTCAATCCACCCACCATCCATATTATACTTGATGGCATTATCCAGTATATTTGAAAACGCGCGGGTTAACTTATCCGCGTCACCCTGAATGATGAGCTCACTGGGAAGGTGGATACCCATTTGAACGTTTTGAGCTTTACCCAAAAGACGATAATCTGCTGCTAAGGATGACATTAGCTCGGTTATATTAACCGGCTTTGGATCGATGCCGGTTATCGTTTCCAAGGATGATAGATTCAACAGATCTTTCACCAGTCGTTCCATGCGCAATACATGATTGTTTAACTGAAAAAGGTTTTCCTTAATCACCGATTTTATGACGTAGATTTTTGATATGAACATCAATGAAATTGGACATGGTGAAGGGATCGAAGTCATCCCCCCATACGTGTTCAGCGAGGCTAAAGCGTGATACGACTCTGTTTTTATTGTAAAGAAGAAACTCCAGAATGGAGAACTCTCTGGGAGTCAGTTCCACCGCCCCCACCCCCCTGGTTACCTCACGGCTTATGGTGTCAAGCTGCGGGTCCAGGACCTGCAACACGGGTTGAGACTGGCTGCCGGATCGTCTGAGCAAAGCACGTACGCGTGCCAACAACTCGTCCAAAGAAAACGGTTTGGCCAGGTAGTCATCCGCTCCGATATCAAGCCCCTTAACTTTATCTTTTAAATCACCCTTTGCGGTGAGCATGAGCACTGGTGTATTGATTCCGGCCTTTCGCGCCTGTTCCAGAACAGTTAACCCGTCTATTTTTGGCAGTATGATGTCCAGAATAATCAAATCGAAAGGGGTTTCGAACAATTTGTCTAACGCCTCTTCGCCATCAATTGCCGTCTCTACAATATAACGCTGGTTTTCTAAACTTTTCTGTAATTGTTCCAGCAACGAGTATTCATCATCAACAATCAACATTTTCATAATCGCGGGTCCTAAAAGATTGTTTTGCCCTTCCGGTGAAGGTTTTAGTCCTTTACCTACCCTGTCCGGGTAATCAGCCAGACTCCCAGGCAAATCACCATGATACCGGCCCAGCGTGTTATGTCCATGGATTCGTTGAAAAAAAGCCGGCCGGCAACAGCGGTGACGATGTAGCCGATAGAAAGCAGCGGATAGGCAAAGCTGACCTCCACCCGTGAAAGCACCAGCAGCCAGACCGCTACGCTGAAAATGTAACATCCCAGCCCGGCCAGAATATAAGGACTGGCAACGACGGCGATGACAACACGGCTGCAGCTTTCCAACCGGAAGTCAAAATAGCCGATGTTACGCATCCCCTGCTTAAGAGCCAGTTGGGCTGCAGCGTTGAGCATTACGCCTAAAACAATAAGTGGTAAATATCTGGTCATGGATTTGCTGTTTCTTTGTATTCAAGAAACCAAAATAGTCGTGATATGGCAAATTAAAATGACAATAAATGGAGGCGGTTTCAAGACGTCCCCTTTTGCCCAATCTTTGCGTCAGGCTCAAATTATAATCCTCGAAATAGTTCAAGTATTCCTGCGGTTATAATTTTCGCCTTTCTTGACCTTGGATAAAATTGAACATTTTGAAATTGCCTCAATGTTTTTATGAAAAATTATTTGTCAATACCGCCACATGACATACCCTTCCGGGCCGCTGTCATCCTGGTAAACAGGTTTGGGGAGCTTGTCCTGCCATCTCTTGATACTTTTAACCCGGGCAATTAAAACTGTTTTTCCTCGGTTAGAGTCTATACGGTGGATGGCTGATTGTATGTCAAGCATTCTGCCGGCTGCATCTTCATACGCCAGGCCATAGTCAAGTTCACCGCCGTCCCCTATCACGTACACATCACTGCGTTTTAAGTACCAGCAGACAGCCCTTATCGTATCTTCATCTGAAATGATTATCGTATCATGACCGATGCCTTGACCATAACGTTCCAACAGGATGCCCGGCGTTTTTATTTCAATGGTCAGGTCGGGCAGAACAAAGTGGACAGTCAAAAATAAGAAAAATGGCGAAAGACCAAATAAAATTATTTTTTTTATTCTTCCCTGGCTTCTGAAAGACCAACAACAGAACAGAATTATAAAAACAAGGATATTAACGGCTATCACCGCTTTCCAAAGCTGGCTATACGGACGAAACCCATTATAACCAAAAAGCTGAACATACACGAAGGCAAGCAGGATCAGACCGAAAAACATTGCACTTCCAACAGCTCCCCACTGAAAAAATTTATTCCGCGCCTCTTTTTTGAGAACATGTAAAAGGCCAAAGGCCATGAGAATGGCAAAAGGGGGAAAACAGGGAAGAATATAGGTCAGCAACTTGCCGTTGGAAACCGAGAAGAACAAAAAGGGCAGCACCAGCCAGCAGATGGATAACCGAATCAACCGGCCTTGTGAGCCCTGATCATTGAAAGTATCCTTTATCCCGGCCATGGCCGCCGGCGTCATGAATGTCCAGGGTATGAACATGCCCGGTGCGGTCAGGAGAAAAAACCAGAAAGATTCTTTATGTTGGGCGTTGTCGCCCATGAAGCGGCGAATATGCTCGTTCCAGAAAAAAAATCGCCAGAAATCAGGTTCCCTTAGATGGATTAATATAACCCACGGCAATGCCACAAGTGCAGCGGTAAGAATCGGTAGCCAGCTCATGCGAAACAAGTCAAAATAACGGTGCTGCCAGACAAGATAGGGAGCCAGTACTAAAACCGGCACAGCAAACGCAAGAAAACCCTTGGTCAGAAAGGCCAGGCCGCACGATACACCGGACAGCAGTAGAAAGCGTTTTTCCCTCGCAGACCCCGGCGGCGCTTCAGATGCGAAATAGAAGGTGGTTATGGTGGCGGTCAGGAAAAATAATAACAGGCTGTCAAGCACAGCGCTGTTGCCCACACCAAACACCTCAAAGCAAGTCAGAAAGATGAGCGCAGTCAGAATGCCCACACTGTTCCGTTTTTTATCTTCATTATCGCGTATCCGACAAATCAGCACATATATCAATAAGGCCGACAGCCCGACAGCCATAGCGGACGGCAGGCGGACGGCAAAGTTGTTTTCCCCAAAAAGCAAAATGGAGCCGGCGTGCACCCAATAACCCAGTACTGGTTTCTCAAAATACCTTACGCCGTTAAGGTGAGGCGCCACCCAGTCCCCGTCGGCAATCATTTCACGGGGAATCTCGGCGTAGCGTGTTTCATCTGGAACGATGAGGTCTCTGACCCCAAGGGGCAGGATGTATAAAACTAAAAAAAATAATAGAAGCAGAACAGCGTGTTGTTTTTCGGCGTGCATTGGTTGCTGTTTATTCAATTTATTCATCATTCGCAGGCTTTTTCATGGATTTAACTTGGTTAGATATTACGCCCTGACAGGCCAGCCAGCCATCTCTTCCGGCTACAGTCGATTTGTGTATACCTGATTCCACTATTTTTTGGGTTTGGCATAGAATATCACCAAGGGGTTCGAAGACGATATCCCGCTGCCGGGCTTTGTCCAGAAAATCATGGAACAGGGGGAGACAACTGATCCCTTCTACTTCGGCATGGATGGTCAACACATTGAGACAATCCGGGCGAATCATTTCAAGAAGGTACTTATTATACGTTTCCGGTAAGCATTTCAGGCCGATGAGTTCGTCATAGGTGGGCAGGGT
>MAXL01000514.1 GCA_001751005.1 Desulfobacterales bacterium S5133MH16 | reverse complement strand
GACGCCAAGGTATATATCTTTTATATCGACGTAAGGGCGCCCGGCCAGCGCTATGAGAAGTTTTACCAGCAGATCAAAGAAGATGAAAATGTCTTTTTAATCAAAGGTAAAGTCGCTGAAGTGAACGAAGACCCGGGAACAGGCAATATCACCGTGGTTGCAGAAAATGCCGTAACCGGTGAAAAAATCAAGCAAACCGTCGAAATGGCTGTCCTTGCCACCGGGATGCAGCCGACAACTGCAACCGTCAAACTGCCGGCTGATCTGAAATATAATGAAGACGGCTTTATCATCAATGATTTTGAAAAAGGCGGTATGTTTGCAGCAGGATGCGCCAATAAGCCGGCGGATGTGGTTTCGTCAAACCAGAATGCTACCGGTATGGCCCTTAAAGCGATTCAAACCCTGGTGAAGAGGTAGGAGGTTATACATGGATAAAAAATATGGTGTATATATCTGCACAGGTTGCGGTATCGGGGATGCCCTTGAAATAGAAGATCTGTGCGAAGTTCCTGAGGAAGAAGGCCTTCCTGTTAAAACTCATCCGTTTCTTTGTGGCAAGGAAGGTGTTGAACTGATCAAGAAGGACATTGAGGAAAACGGCATAAACACAATGGTTATCGCCGCCTGTTCCCGCCGGGTTAATTTTGATGTCTTTAAATTTGACGGATGTATTGTGGACCGGGTTAATTTGAGAGAACAGGTGGTCTGGTCTCATCCCAGATCAGAATTTCCGGCGCTTACCGAAGAACAAAAAGATGATGAAGAGCACTTTGATCGCTTGCAGATGCTGGCCGAAGATTATCTGAAAATGGGAATGGCAAAAGTTGAAAAAGTCGATCTGCCGGAGCCTTACAAGCTGGAAACCTTCAGTAAAAGAATTCTGGTTATCGGCGGCGGCATCACCGGTATCTCTGCCGCTCTTGATGCGGCCAAAACCGGTTATGAAGTTACCATCGTTGAAAAAGAACCCTCTTTGGGCGGATATGCGGCTAAAGTTCGTAAACAGTTGCCCATTCAAGACCCTTATGAGAATCTAATTCCACCGGTCATTGACGCCAAAATCAAAGAACTTGAGGCTTATGACAATATTTCCGTCAAGACAGATACGATTGTTGCCCGTATAGCCGGTGAGCCCGGGGATTTTACGGTAACATTAAAGAAGCCGGGTGAAAAGATCGAGTTTGATGTTCCGTATCCTCTGCCCGAAGAGATGAAATTTGATGAAAACGGCAAAGAACTGGAGGTTGAAGCACAACATAAACGTTACCTGGAGTACAATGAGGGCAAGCTCGACATCTTGCAAATCGATCCGGATGGTGAAAAGTTCGGTGCCGTGGTACTTGCTGCCGGATGGCGGCCGTATATGCCTGAAGGAGATGAATTTGCCCATTTAGGATATGGTGAACTGCCGGATGTGGTTACCAACCACCAGTTTGAGGAGATGGCTACCAAGGGTAAGATAACCACCTCAGACGGCAAAGAAGCCAAATCGGTTGTCTTTATCCAGAGTCCCGGTAAAGGCGAGGATGATGCCGACTTTAAATATTGCGGTTCGGTCACCAGCATGGTTGCTCTTAAGCAGGCCAAGTACGTGTGCGAAGATTATGAAGACGGTAAAGCCTATATCTTTTACCAGCACATGCGGACCCCCGGGCTTTTGGAAAACTTTTATATAAGTCTTCAGGAGACCGAGGGAATCTTTTTGACCAAAGGGGAAGTTATCGGTGTCTCCAAAAACGGTGACGGCATGATTGTGGAAGCCGATAATACTTTGCTGGGTGAAAAGGTCAAGGTCAAGGCCGATATGGTGGTTTTGGCTACCGGTATGGTACCGGCAACGGTGGATGATCCGGTGGTTAATCTGGCTTACCGTCAGGGACCGGCTTTCCGTGATATCGATCTTTTTGAAGGGTATTGTGACTCGAATTTCATCTGCTTTCCTTATGAAACCCAAAGAACCGGTATTTATGCTGCCGGTGCTATTCGACGCAGCATGACCATGGAAGAGTCCATTGAAGATGCAACAGGAGCTACTCTTAAAGCGATTCAGTGTATTGAATCGGTAAACCGGGGTGTTTCCGTTCATCCTAGATCAGGTGACATGACCTTTCCTGATTTTTTCATGCAGAGATGCACCCAGTGCAAGCGGTGTACAGAGGAATGTCCGTTCGGCGCCCTGGATGACGATGAAACCGGTACGCCCAAGCCGAATACTGCCCGTTGCCGGCGCTGCGGCACCTGCATGGGAGCCTGCCCCGAACGTATTATCGGCTTTGCCGATTTCAATATCGACAGTGTCGGGTCTATGGTCAAAGCCATCGGCGTACCTTCTGAAGATGATTATGATGAGCCCCCCTTCAGGATCGTCGGGTTTGTGTGTGAAAACGATGCCTATCCGGCGCTCGACATTGCCGGCTTGAACAGGCTCAGCTATTCGGCCGACGTCCGGTTTATTCCGATTCGTTGCCTGGGATCCATGAACGTGATCTGGATTAAGGACGCACTTGCTCAGGGCATGGACGGGGCTTTTCTCCTGGGCTGCAAGCATGGCGATGACTACCAGTGCCACTTTGTCAAAGGGAGTGAGCTTGCGGACATCAGAATGAAGAAAATCGGCGAAGCCCTGGTGAGTCTGGCCCTGGAAGAAGAACGGGTGGCCCAATTCGAAGTCGCGATTGATGACTATGACAAGCTCCCCAAAATGATAAATGACTTTGTGGAAATGGTTGAAGAACTCGGACCCAACCCGTTCAAGGGATTATAGTAATTGAAGATTGAAAATTGAAGATTGAAAATTGAAGCATCACTTCAGTAATCAATAGTCAATAGTCAATCGACAATATTCAATATAATGAGGAGGTATTAATATGACGGACAAATACCTGATCGAGCCTGATGTAAATTTTATTAAAGAAATCGTCGGGCTCGGGGGGGACTCCCTGAAAAAGTGTTATCAATGTGCAACCTGTTCGGTAGTCTGCCCTATTTCTCCTGACACCAAACCGTTCCCCAGAAAGGAGATGATTTACGCATCATGGGGATTAAAAGACAGACTGGTCAATAATCTGGACATCTGGCTGTGCCATCATTGCGGGGATTGTACCACCATGTGTCCTCGCGGCGCCAAACCGGGTGAAGTGCTGGCCGCGGTTCGTTCTTACGCCATTACGGATTACGCCGTACCCAAAGTCATAGGACAAGCTGTCAACGATCCCAGAAAGCTCCCCATTCTTATGGGAATTCCCGTGGTGATTTTTCTGGTTCTGGGCCTTATAACGGGTCTGCTCGATTTTTCACCCCCTCTTGGGGAACACGGAATTGCACATCATCTGTTCTTTTCCTCATGGCTGGTGGATATGATTTTCGTACCGCTGTCCATCTGGGCCGTTGTAGTTTTTGCCATAGGGTTGAAAAGATTTATCAATGATATCCATGAAAATGCCGTGCTGGAAGGAAAGACCCAAAAGAAGGAGCTCGATTTCGTTGGGTTGGGCAAGGCGTTATGGAGAATATTACCGACCATATTAAAACATGATAAATTTACGGAATGCGATGAAAACAGCGATCGGGCCACCCCCCATTTGATGGTATTCTGGTCATTTATCGGGCTTTTTATTGTAACCAACATATTTTTTGTCGTGCTTTATGTTTTTCAACAGCATGGTCCTTACTCACAGTTAAATCCGGTGAAGTGGCTTGCAAATGTCAGCGGGGTTGCCCTGGTTATAGGCAGTGCTCTGCTGATCAAAAACCGTCTGGTCAAGGCCAAAACCGATCAGACCTCAAGCTATCAGGACTGGTATCTTCTGGGACTTGTTCTGGGTCTTGGCGTCACCGGTTTGCTTACCCAAGCAACACGGCTGGCAGGTCTGGCAGGTTTGACCTATTTTATGTATTTTATTCATCTTGTCTTTGTATTTGACCTGTTCGCATTTTTGCCGTTTTCAAAGCTGGCCCATATTGTCTACCGGACAGTGGCCATGGCGTATAACGAGTATTCAGAGAGGCAATAAAACTGATCTAAAGATAGATAAAAAAAGGGGAGACAATTTTGTCTCCCCTTTTTTATGTGTCTAATAACGAGTAACAGTGTTCACTGCCTTGGAGTTTTGTGTCTAAAATCACAAATCCCAAGCACCAAATTACAAATAAATCTCAAATTCCAATATTCAATGACCGAAACCTTCCAAAGCGAGACATTGTTTGGATTTTCGAATTTCGGTCATTGTTATTT
>MAXL01000513.1 GCA_001751005.1 Desulfobacterales bacterium S5133MH16 | reverse complement strand
GTACGTCTCATTCCTCGGAATTTGCGCGCCTTGAATTCGGAGCTTTTTACTTTGCCATCAAAATATGACTTTTACGAGAACGTCAATTTTTTTGAAGGTAAATATGTGCTCAGACTTAAGCTATACTCACTGGAAAGCGGAATATAAACTTATACTTGAAAGCTTTTGTGATAAAAATATTATCATGTTGTTTTCAGGAGGCCAAGACTCGTCTGTTGCTATGGACCTTATCCATAAGGCAAGAGAAGAATTTGGGTTCGATTTTACGGCACATACAGGAACCTTTCCGGTTCACAGATACACTATCGAAGAGAAAAAAGGGATAGAATCTTATTGGATTAAACAGGGTGTAAGTATAATCTGGCATGATATGGGAAAGACGGATGACGACCTTAAGAATTCAGAAAATCCATGTCTTTTATGTCAAGAACGAAGGAAAAAGCTACTTAAGAGCATTTTGACCCGCTCGATAAAGGACTGGCACAGCCTTGTCCTCATCGTGGGTTACTCTCTTTGGGACATCGTCAGCTATTCCTTAGAGCATTTGTTAAGCGATATTTTTTCTAATCCTGATCAAGGGATAGGCATTGAAAAAAATAAAAGATTTAAGGAAACAGCTCAGCGTTTTTACCCACTTTTAACAATGGAAGATGGGTATCAGGTTTTTAGACCTTTGATTAAATATAATAATGATGATATCCTGAAAGTGATCACCCATAAAAACATCCCAACACTTTCAATACCCTGCAAATTTAAAGACTTCAGGCCAAAGAGGATTTTAGAAAAATACTACGAAAAGATGGACTTGCGCTTTAATTATAATCAACTGATTGATTTTGCCATAAAATCTCTCAACCTTCCAGACATTTCTTTTTACACCTCCATTGAAAAGGAAGATTATCTGCTTAATGTTTTTTAATCATCAGCATCAGATCGGATTTCTTACGACCTTTCCATATATTGAGTAAGAACATATGCGAAAAGCCGGGTTCCTACTTCCAGGGCCCTTTCGTCAATGTTGAAATAGGGGGAGTGGAGGCCGTATTGAAAGCCTTTAAGCGGATCGTGGCATCCCAGTCCTACCATTACCCCGCCCCATTTTTGGCAAAAGTAGGCAAAATCCTCGGCCCCCATTCTGGGAAGTCCGCTGTGGACTTTGTCAGCCCCCAGAACTTCTCCGGCGCAAGTAACGGTGTGCTTAACCAGCTCAGAATCATTGATCAGCACGGGATACCCCTTTTTAACTTCAAGCGTTGCCAGGATGCCGCAAGACTGGGCCACACCTTTGACCAGTTCTTCAAGGCGTTTTATGATCTGTTTGCGAATGTCCGGCTGCAGGGTTCTGAGGGTTCCCTCAAGTACGGCTTCTTCCGGTATGATATTTGAAGCGGTTCCGGCATGAAAACGGCCGATGGTTAGGACTGCGCTTTCAAGGGGCGGAACCTCTCTGCTGATAAGAAACTGTAGTTGTGTAACAAGATGGGCTCCCGCAACAATGGGGTCTTTGCAATGATGGGGATGTGCGCCGTGACCGCCTTTGCCTTTTAATCGAATAAAAAGTGTATCCGCAGCCGCATTGCTGATTTCAGGAGCTATTCCGATATGTCCCACAGCAAATTCGGGATACATATGCCCGGCAAAAGCTGCCTCCACCGGTTCCGAGTCGAAAATGCCGGTATCCAGCATGGCTTTGGCGCCGGCTCCTCCTTCTTCAGCAGGTTGGAAGATGAAGAGGATTTCACCGGAACCGTTCTGACGCCATCCGTTTTCCATGAGCCATCGTATCACACCGAGAGCAATGGTCGTATGCCCGTCATGACCGCAGGCGTGCATGAATCCCTGATGCTGCGATTTGTATGGGATATCATTCCTTTCTTCCAGAGGAAGGGCATCCATATCCGCTCGAAAGGCTACCAAAGGTCCGGGTTGACTTGCGCTGACCTTTGCTACAACACCGGTCTTTCCCACACCTGCCTGGAAAGGAACGTTGAACCCTTCGAGCACTTCACAAATTTTGGCGGAGGTTTTCTCTTCCTTATAAGCCGGTTCCGGGAACCGGTGGAACCAGCGACGCAACTCCACAAGCCAATTGTAAAACTCATCAGACAGTTTTCCATGCATTCCATACCTCCTAATCCGAACAATCCGGCTTTCTCTTATTTTTTCGAGAACCCTTAACGCAAACTTGCAAAAAGTTCAACGATGAATATAATAAATGGGTAATGATATTTGACGATATCCGGGGGTTAGATTAGATGCAACATTCTTTGGGAGACTCTCAAGCCTTTATTGAACAGATACTGTATGCGCTTCAAAAAAGAAACCACAATAATATGGTTTTTTCGAAAGGAGTTACAGATTCATCTATCACATCTTCCGTACTGTTTCTGCTCGGTCCAAATTGCCAAGGAAAAGGATTTTTTTCCACGCCCTGTCTGATTTTAACGAAACGATCCTTAAGGGTAAAACAACCGGGAGACCTTTGCTGTCCGGGTGGAAGTATTTCTTCCGGTCCGGATTTTTATCTTGCAAAGCTTTTATATCTGAGGGGTTCTCCTCTATCCCGTTGGCCTTACTGGTCACTTTGGCGTAAAAAGCGGCACAAGGAGGCACGACGTCTGGCGCTCCTTTTTGCCACCTGTTTACGGGAGGGCTTTGAGGAAATGCGTTTGAACCCTTTGGGAGTGAAGTTTCTGGGACCTCTGCCGTCACAGCAACTTGTCATGTTCCGCAAGGTGATTTATCCAATGGTTTGCTGGACCGGACGTCAAAAGCGGTTTTTCCCGAACTGGGAAGTGGAGCGGGTTGTTTATATTCCCCTCAAAAATCTATTGAACCCTTCCGGTTATGCACGGTATCGATTACATATTGAATCATTCCAGGAAAACGGGAACGATATAAATACAAAAGAATATCCCTGTTTTGTCCATGAATATCAGGGTGAATCCGAAGTGCTTTGGGGCGCAACCTTCCGCATTACAATGGTTTTTCTTGAAACTATCTTTGGATTCAAGCCCCCGGATATGGATTCGCTTCCCGTGGTCTATGGATCTTTGGGTGAAAATTATCTCACCGGCAGCGGATGATTCGCTCAACCGGAACATTTATCATTGGTCAATTAACAACTCAACTACTCAACAACTTTAATTCCTTAGTTGTAAATTTCGTACTTTTTGTGACAAAAAAAGTTTGATCACACCACGAAGAGCACGAAGGTTATATATTTTATTCTTCTTTTCCTTCGTGATCTTCGTGGTAAAAATAAAACCGATTTTTTTTGGTTCCGGCCTGTCCGGGTTAGGGTTTGTAAACATGACCAAACTGCAAACTAATATCCTGTTTGTGTGCATCGGCAATATTTGTCGCAGTCCTTTTGCGCATGCCTTTTTTAAAAAGTTGGTGAATCAAAAGCGGCTCCGGGGCATTGCCGTTGAATCTGCGGGATTGTTTGCACTTCCAGGCAATTCAGCCACCTATATGGCGCAACGCGTTGCTGAGGAATTCGGTGTGGATCTTGCCGAGCACAGTGCCAAAACGGTGTCGAAAGAGCTTGTAGCCTGGTCCAGTTTAATTCTGGTAATGGAGAAGTCTCATGAGGATACGCTTCTGTCCGACTTTCCGGAAGCAGAAGGCAAAACCCAGTTAATCAGGAACTTTGCCCGTTATGGTTCAAAGAGGCGGGGTATTGCCGATCCGTACGGGCTTAAGTACGATGCATACCGGTTTTGCTTTCTTGATATCGAGGATGCAGTTTCGGGTCTTATGGATTTTTATGAAGCTGTCAAGTTATGACAATCTCATAAAAAGTCACGAATTTAACTATAGATGGCTAAGTAAAAAGGTTCATATACAAGGCGTAGTATTTTTTCAGGGCCGAAGGCATACATATAGTATGTTGAGGGTCTGAAAAAATGCTACAACGTAGTAGATGGGACTTTTTACGACGCCATCAAGTTATAGAGGGCATTGTTAATGTCAGGATACTGAAACTTAAAACCATGTTTTAAAAGTTTATCAGGGATCGCCCGCTGGCTGTTCATCAGAGATTTTCCCATTTCCCCCATCATCAGCCGGATTATACCGGACGGAGCTTTCATAAAAGACGGTCTGTTAAGAACGTTGCCAAGGGTTTTGGCGAAATCACGGTTTCTTAAAGGATTTGGTGAGCAAAAGTTTAGCGGGCCTTTTACATCCGGATTTTCAAGTATAAAAATAATTGAGGCAATAAGATCATCCATATGAATCCATGGAAACCATTGCAGACCGCTTCCAAGCGGGCCGCCGGCAAAAAATTTAAACGCCGGAACCATCTTTGCGAGGGCGCCGCCGTCTTTACCGAGAACCACGCCAAAACGCATTGCAGCGACTCGGATTCCTTTTGATTCCGCCTGAAACGCTTCTTTTTCCCAGTCCATGCAAACTTTTGCAGCAAAATCATTGCCGGGCAGAGCCTCTTCCTTTAAGACATCATCTGCACGGTCACCGTAATATCCTGCCGCAGAGGCACTGCAGAGTATTACCTCTGTATTGGCAGGCATGGCCTCAACCAGGTTGCGGGTGGTCAGAATACGGCTGTTATATATTTGATCTTTATAGTTATCGCTCCACCGCTTAAAGATGTTTTTCCCTGCAAGATTGATTACCGCATCAACATGTTTAAGCGCATCCTGCCAGGCCCCTTTGATGGTAGTATCCGCCGAGATGTAATGAAAATTATCATGCCTGATCACTTTATGGGCTGAAGAGGTGCCGACGGCAATAATGTGGTGCCCCTTTTCTATCAAATAAAATGACAGATTCGTGCCCACAAATCCGGATCCACCGGTAATAAATATTTTCATGATTAACCTTTCTCTTATCCCAAACCG
>MAXL01000512.1 GCA_001751005.1 Desulfobacterales bacterium S5133MH16 | reverse complement strand
CAAATTTTAATCCTCGAAATACTACCAGTATTCCTGTGGTTAAAATTTTCGTCTTCCTTGATCTTAACGAAAAATCCTAGTTTTCGTTCGGGCACTAACTAGCTAATTCCGTTTATTCCCTTTTAAAATCCCGCTTGCCAGCGAAATACTCTTTTTTCCAAAAGCTTCAAGGTGTTGAGCTAGTTCGCTAAGTTCCATATCTTTTTGAATATCCACAGCCTTGATCAAAATAGGAAGATTAACGCCGGATATGACTTCCACCTGTCCTTCTTCGAGAAATGAATAACTTAAATTTGAAGGTGTACCACCGAACATATCTGTAAGGATAAGAACTCCTTTTTTATTATCGACCGTTTTAATTCCTTCGGCAATTTTCTTGCGCAGTTTGTCAACGTTTTCTTTCAAATCTATGGAAACCGACACCATGGTATCGGGTCGATCCCCTAAAATGAATTCAGCAGCGTCAATGAGTGCATCTCCAAGCTGACTGTGTGTTACAATAACGATACCTATCATAATGCTCCCTCAAACCTTCTAAAGATCAATGTCACGATGTGTGACTATGATCTGTCTCTCGGGCTTTTTTATATGTTCGAATAACGCTTCGGCAATGGTTACCGAGCGATGCCGGCCTCCGGTGCAGCCGACGGCAATGGTTAAATAAGCTTTGCCCTCTTTTTCATACAATGGAATTAAATAGTCAAGCAGGTTCAGATATTTTTTTAAAAACCTGCGGGCTTCATCGTTGTTTAAAACATAATTTTTAACCTCCCGGCTTTTTCCGTTAAAATCTTTGAGTTCAGGTACAAAATACGGATTCGCAAGAAAACGAATATCCATAATCAGGCTGGCATCGTGAGGGGTTCCGTATTTAAAACCGAACGACAGAATATTTATTCTCATAGGCGCAAAATTTTTATTTTGTTGCGCGATATTATTGATTACGGACTTTAAGTCGTGGACATTGTAACGAGAAGTATCGATTATTTTGTCGGCGATAATTTTCAGTTCTTTTAACTGCTCCTGTTCGATGCGTATTCCGTCCAGAAGGCTTTTGTCCCGAGACAGGGGATGATGTCTCCGTGTCTGGCTGTACCGCTTAAGCAAAGTTTCTTGGTCGGCCTCTAAAAAAAGGATTTTGAATTGATATCCTTTTTTCTTTAGAGAATCAAAAACCAATGAGTACCTGTAAAGAAAACTTTTTTCGCGCAGATCCATTACAAATGCCAGCCCCGCAATTTCAGAATTGCTTTCAATGGGCAGTTCTAGAAACTTGGGAAGAAGCATTACCGGCATGTTATCGACACAATAGAAACCGGCGTCTTCAAATGCTGATATGGCAGTACTCTTGCCGGAACCCGAAAGGCCTGTAATTACAATTATTTTTAATTTCTTCACTTTTGATCAACGCTCGGGCTTATAATTCTTCTTCCTCCTCTTCTTTAATAATAGCATAAATTTCATCGCTGGTAACAGCACGTAACAGCTTTTGTTTGAAAGGATCATTTTTTAGAATCCTTGAAATTCGGGCGAGCAGCTTCAGATGAAGACCTGTATAATTTTCGGGCGTTATAAGGAGGAAAAAGATATGAGTTGGAAGCCCGTCCATGGATTCAAAGTCGACTCCCTTCCGGCTCAGACCGAAACCGAGCGCCAGTGATTCAAGATTTTTGACCTTGCCATGCGGAATTCCGATTCCTTCACCAATGCCGGTGCTCCCGAGTTGTTCCCGTTCCATCAGCACTTTTACAAGGTATTCATGATTGATGCCGGCAATACGGGCTACCGGGGTTACGAGTTCTTCAAGAACACCCTTTTTATCAAGTGATTTCAAATCAGTAAGAATCGCTTCTTTTAGTAAAACATCAAGAATTTTCATTTTATATTCACTAAGATTGATAGTTCCGTAAAAAGTAAAAAGTTAAACGTGAAAAGTTTATATGTTGTGTAATATTGCCTCTTAATGTACTAAATGTAGTCGTTTTACATTTCACGTTTCACTTTTTACGAATGCGTCAAGATCAGGTGCTCGGCTGGATTAAACCATAGTCGCCGTCCTTACGTCGATAAAGGACGTTTACCTGATCAGTCCTGGCATTGGTAAACACCAGAAAATTGTTATTTACAAGGTCCATCTGCATGATTGCTTCTTCCACATCCATGGGTTTATACTCGATATCCATGACCCTGATCTTTGCTGTAGCTTCTTCGTCCAAATACAATGTGTCTTCAGCAATAATATCTTTTGCTCTGGATTTGGACCCGCTTCGGTGTTTTCTGATTTTTTGTTTATTTTTCTTTATCTGTGTTTCTATCTTGTCAAGGACCATGTCAATGGCAGAATACATGTCTTCGGTTACTTCTTTGCCGTATATGTTGAGCCTGTCGCCGGCTATGTTGATTTCAGCCATATGGCGGAACTTTTCAACCGAAAGGACAACGTTTGCTTCTGCCGGGTTATATAGATATTTATCAAAACGATCAAGTTTGTCTCTAACGTAAGATTTTAAATTTTCAGAAGGATCAAGATTCTTAAAAGTTACAGATGTCTGCATACCTAAGACCTCCCTAGAATTGTTTGCGTTTGTTCGATGGAAGCACTCTCATTATCTCACGATACTTTGCTACGGTTCTGCGAGCGATACTGATGTTTTCCTCCTTTAAAAGTCGTGATATTTTATCATCGCTATACGGCCTTTTGGAATTTTCACTTTCAATGATCTGTTTTATCTTATCCTGAACACTGGCAGAGGCTATGGCTTCGCCATGAAAACGTTGAATAGAGCTGTTAAAAAAATACTTCAACTCAAAAATACCACGCGGTGTATGGGCGTACTTATTGGTTGTTACCCTGCTGATTGTCGATTCGTGCATTCCAATATCTTCTGCGACATCTCTTAACACCAATGGTCTTAGGTATGAGATCCCCTTTTCGAAGAAATCCCGCTGGAATTTCAATATACTTTCCATTACTCTGTAGATGGTTTTTTGACGTTGATGAATGCTCCGTATCAACCATGTTGCAGAACGTATCTTTTCCTGTATGTAATCCTTTGCTTCGCTTGAAACGTTTTTGCCGTCCCGAATTGCATTTTTATAAAAATTATTGACATGCAGTCTCGGCATTCCGTCGTCGTTTACCCAGATGATGAA
This sequence comes from Desulfobacterales bacterium S5133MH16, assembly GCA_001751005.1. Lineage (GTDB taxonomy): Bacteria > Desulfobacterota > Desulfobacteria > Desulfobacterales > UBA11574 > S5133MH16. Next base: position 6,930 of record MAXL01000512.1, on the reverse strand, counting down.
TTCATTTTCAACTTTATATACAAAAACATCGGGATTTATATATTGGGGTTCTTCATCCGTGAATTGCAGCCCGGGCCTTGGCTCTAAGCTTTTGATAACATTAATGGCGGTAATAACATCTTCAATAGTTATTTTTAGAGACTTGGCGATAGCCCTATAATTTTTATTTTCAAGATGATTGAGATGTTTTTTAATGATTTGGGTTACTATGGTATCATCAAGACCCAAATATCTTGCCTGTATAAGCAGACATTCACTGAGATCCCTTGCACACACCCCTATAGGATCAAACGTTTGTAATAGCGTTAGAATCTCTTCGACCTTTTCGGTATCAACCCCGCTCATTGCGACAATGTCTTCAACAGAGGCATCAAGATAACCGTCTTTATCGAGGTTGCCGGCAATAATGCTTCCGATTTTTTCTTCGTCCTCGGTGGGTGATGTCATAAGCAACTGCCAAAGCAGATGTTCGCGCAAAGACTCCTTGCGTGCCACGAACGATTCGAAATTTGGTGACTCCTTTTTTTCGGTTTCGGAATGTATTCTGCCCGATGAATTGTATTCATCAATATAGTTGCTCCAGTCCATATCATCGCGGATTTTTTCTTCTATTGTCACCTCTTTTGTATCAGGCACTTCAGCAGAGTTATTCTCAGTCTGTTTATCAAGCTTTTCTTCAACGACGACTTCAAGGATTTCTTCTTCCAGAGTCGGATTCTCTTCGAGTTCCTGGTTGATGGTGTTTAAAAGCTCAAGTCGTGTTAATTGCAAAAGCTTGATAGCCATTTGCAGCTGGGGGGTCATGATAAGCTGCTGAGTTAATTTCAGTTGTTGTCGTAATTCAAGCGCCATTTTATAATTTAAACTCGTTTCCTAAATAAATCCGGCGGGCGGTTTCGCTTGAAGCTATCTTTTGCGGTGAGCCGGATTCGATTATTTTACCCTCGTTTAATATATATGCTTTATCACAGACATCAAGTGTTTCTCTTACATTATGATCTGATATGAGAATGCCTATTCCTCTTTTTTTTAGATGCCGTATGATCTTTGTTATGTCGATTACAGCCAAAGGATCTATACCTGCAAAGGGTTCATCAAGAAGAATAAAGGACGGATTCGTGGCCAGTGATCGTGTTATTTCAAGGCGCCGCCTTTCCCCGCCGGAGAGCAGGTTTGCCTTTTGATCTGCAAGGTGTTTTATTCCGAGTTCGTCAAGAAGCATATCTGTCCGCTCTTTCTGCTCCGATCTGGGGATGGGCAGGATTTCAAGAATCGCCATGATATTTTGCTTTACGGTCAGTTTTCTGAATATGGAAGTTTCCTGTGGAAGATAGCCGACACCCCTGCGTGCCCTCAAATGCATAGGATAACTCGTGATATCTTCATCATCAAGAAAAACTTGACCCTTATCCGGCTTGATTATTCCAATTGTCATATAGAAAGTGGTGGTTTTGCCTGCGCCGTTTGGACCGAGAAGACCAACAACGCCGCTGTCGTTGATATTCAGGCTCACGGAATTTACAACCGGTTTTCCATTATATATCTTGACCAGGTTTTTTAGAGACAGTGTCGCCAATTATTTTAAACCCTTTTCACCGGAATAAAACACAGCTTCGACCCGTTTTTCACCGCCGCTTTCAACAGTAATGCGTCCGGTAGTTCTATAAATCGTTATTTTTTCACCGGAAATAGAATCCTTTCCACTGACAATCCTTGAATTGTCACCCGACAAGACAAGAACTCCAGTTTCTGTATTGTATACGGCCTGTGGGGTTACTGCAACCTTGTTGTCGAAATTTATTTTTACGTTGCCGCTGGCAATTATTTTGTTAATTGATTCCGTTCCAACGCCGGGGGCGCCCTTACTATCCGGATTTTTTTTTACAAAAATCTTGAGACTGTCGGCGGTGATAACCGTGTCCTCTTGAGTCGCCCTTACATTCCCAATAAATTCGGCGTAATCGGCATCATTGTCGGAGATCAGTTTATCTGCTGTAATATGGATCTTCCGGTCTTCTGAAAGACTACGGGCATCTGTATCCTGCGGTTTTTCGTCAGCATACCCTGACGGGGGAACAACAGGGACGGCCAATACCATAAACACCGAGGCAAAGAATAGAAGAATTGGACACAAATTTTTATTAAAGTTTAATAACCTCATGCAGGGTCCCTTCTACTTTTCCTTCAAACATGGTTTTATTTGTATTCAAATTCAAAGACATAGAATCAGCGGCAAGATCGAAGGCCACGCCGCTAACTTTAACAGGAACTTTTGAGAAAATGATTCGGCGGTTGTGCCCGTAAAATAAATTTTCGGTTTTCAAACGGTATGTTGAGTTTTTTACGACAACATTGCCAAAAATTTCCATATCGTTTGAATCTATGTTTAAAATTCCTTTATTCGCTGTCAGGTAAACTTGGCTTTTATCTTTAAGGTAGAAGGTAATGGACAAATCCTGGAAAATTGCCTGGTTTTTATTAACCATGTAATTTACTGAGGATGCGTCCAGATCCCACTCCTTTATTCCGTTTTTGATGGCCGTTTGATGAGCTTTGCCTATTGAAATATTTGCTTTGCTCCGTATGTCTGAAACTACATCCTCCTCTTTTTCTATAACATGTCGATGGCTTATGAAAACAGCCAAAATCACGCCAAATGCAACGAGAATGACCGAAAGCAGAATCAGTTTTAACTTTTTGTGATTATGGTTCTTTAAAAACAGCATTATAAAAAACGTTCCAGAATGTTTTCCCAGAGCCCTTGAGCTTTCAATATGGCTTCACAGACTTCTCTAACCGCACCGTTTCCGCCTTTTGCCAATGTTACCATATCGGCATTTTTAAGTACAGTTTTATGAGCATCGGCCACGGCGATGGAAAGCCCCACCTTTTTCATCAACGCAAGGTCAGGGAGATCATCACCCATAAATGCAACCTGTTTGGCCGATACACCGGTCCGGTCTAAAATTGGATCGAACATGGCGGCCTTATCACCAAGACCGTCAAAAATATGTTCGATCCCCAGATTTTTACAGCGGATATAAAGAGCGTTTGAGCGTCTGCCCGTTGCAATACACAGGGTGATCCCTGCTTTAATAAGGAGTCTTATGCCGAGTCCATCCTTTACATTAAAGATCTTGGTTTCTACACCGTTATCATTATAAATAATTCCGCCGTCGGTGAGAACGCCGTCAACGTCAAGAATTAAAAGTTTTATATGTTTTAGCTTATTTAAACTCATTAATTCAACTTACAATAGCCTTCCGGATAGCCTTTAGACGGGATAGGAGTTCAAATAGTGAATCGAGCCGTAACGAATTGGGTCCGTCACAAAGCGCCTTGTCCGGATCAGGGTGAACTTCCATAAATATCCCGTCTGCTCCTGCAGCAACTGCAGCACAGGCAAGACCCGGTGCGAATTTACGATCCCCTCCGGAACTCGTCCCCGCCCCCCCGGGAAACTGGATACTGTGTGTCGCATCAAATATCACCGGCCATCCCGTATCTTTTACGATCTTTATGCCGCGGAAATCTACCACCAGATTGTTATATCCGAACATGGTTCCCCGTTCCGTGATCATGATCTGGTGGTTTCCGGTGGAGGTTACTTTTTCGACGATATTTATTATATCCCACGGAGCGAGAAACTGGCCTTTTTTAATATTCAACGGCATTCCGGTTCCGGCGGCTTCAACAATAAAATCGGTCTGTCTGCACAAAAAAGCAGGTATTTGGATCACATCCAATACCCGGGCCGCGTCGGCAATTTCATTTATTCTGTGAACATCCGAAATAATTTGAATATCGAGCTTTTCCTTGATACGTTTTAAAATATTAAGCCCATCTGTTATACCGGGCCCCCTGAAAGAATTTATGGATGTCCGGTTGGCCTTGTCATAGGACGCTTTGAATATAAAGGGGATATCGAGCTTATGAGTCAGTTCCTTGAGAAATGACGCAATGGCATATGTCGTCTCATAGTTTTCTATGACGCATGGTCCCGAAATTAAAACCAGAGGGGATCCGTGTCCGATTGAGATGTTGCCTGTTTTAACTATGGTATTCATAATTTTATTGTATCATAACCCTAAACTGATACAATAAATTTTATCTTGCATACGGTTAAAAGTCAAGAAACGAAAAAAGGAAAAACAGTCCTTGATTACCAATATTTTTGCTGTTAATATCACTCATTTAAAAAAACAGGAAAGGCGAATTATAACCTATTGAAAACTAAAAAGAAAAACATAAAGTCGCGGCTGATCGTTCTGGTTTGTTTTATTGTTATATTACCGGTTGCCTGGATACTGGTGGTAAGGCTCGAAGGTGAAAAACCGTCTATTACGCTGGAACTTCCATCTCCATCTTTAGGCAAGACCCAGGAGCTTTCCCTTTCCGTGTCTGATGCAAAGAGCGGCGTTCGAAGGATATGGATCGGGCTGATTAAAGACGGCAAGGAGGTTGATTTATTTAAAAAGGATTTGCCGTTTGCAGGCCTTATTCGCGGTGGCATTATACACCAGGAGTCATTTAAAATCCTGGTTGAGCCGGTGAAAATGGGAATAACCGACGGAAAAGCGATTTTACGTATGGTTGCAAGGGATTATTCATGGCGGGGATGGTTGCAGGGAAACACAACTTACTTAGAAAAGGATGTGATCATAGATACCCGTGCACCTGAGGTAGGCATTCTTAGCAGGGCCCACAATGTAAACCAGGGAGGGGCAGGTCTTGTTATCTACAGGGTGTCGGAAACGTGCCCGAAAAGCGGAGTTTTTGTGGGGGAAAACTTTTTTCCGGGATATCCGGGATATTTCAAAGATAATAATATGTTGATGGCTTTTTTTGCTCTTGATTATAAGCAGGGACCCGGGACTAAAATTTTTGTTACTGCAACGGATTTTGCCGGCAATAGCTCCAGAGCGGGGCTTCCTTATTATATTAAAAGAAAGGTTTTTAAAAAGGATTTACTCGAAATCTCCGACAGATTTCTTAACTGGAAGATGCCGGAATTTGATGTTGATATTTCTCCTGATTCCCAGACGCCTCTGGTGGACAAATTTCTTAAAGTTAACCGCGAAGTTCGTCTTGATAACTATAAACAAATACTAAGTATAGTGGAGAATACTGATAAAAAGTTATACTGGAAAGGCACATTCCTAAGGCTTCCAAAGTCAGCCAGAAGAGCCGGGTTTGCCGATCATCGCAGGTATAAATACAAGGGGCATATCATTGACCGGCAGATCCACATGGGCGTTGATCTGGCTTCTGTGGCACGCTCACCGGTTTCTGCATCCAACACCGGAAAGGTTGTTTTTGCCGAATACCTGGGTATTTACGGGAAAACGGTAATCATTGACCATGGCTTTGGACTGTTTAGTATGTATTCACATTTAAGCTCGTTTACTGTTAAAAAGGAACAGATGGTGTCCAAGGGTGAGATCATAGGCCGTACCGGAATTACGGGACTTACGGGAGGAGATCATCTCCATTTTGGAATGCTTGTTCACAACACTTTTATCAATCCGGTTGAATGGTGGGATGCATCCTGGATAAAAAACAATATTTCAGATAAGATTAATACAGTAACCTCAAACAACAGGTAAAAGGCATATGTCAGCAATGAAAAATTATAAAATCAACAAGACCTACCAGGAGATCAATGAAAGAATCCGGTCCGGAGAAGTTGTTGTTGTTACCGCCGAAGAGATCATCGATATCGTTAGGGATGAAGGACCTGTTGAGGCGGCAAGGCGTGTAGATGTTGTTACTACAGGCACTTTTGCCCCCATGTGTTCATCCGGAGCGTTTGTCAATTTCGGGCATTCTGTCCCCACAATTAAAACTTCCAAGGTATGGCTGAACAATGTGTCTGCATATGCTGGAGTGGCCGCAGTGGATTGCTATATCGGGGCCACAGAGCCGTGTGAGGATGATCCGTTGAACAAGGTCTATCCAGGGGAATTCAACTATGGCGGCGGTCATGTGATCCAGGATCTTGTCGCAGGGAAAAAAGTGCATTTAAAGGCCATAGCTTATGGAACAGACTGTTATCCAAACCGGATGATCGAAAAGGAGATTTTACTCCGCAAACTCCCCCAGGCCACTTTATGTAATCCGAGAAACGGGTATCAGAATTATAACTGTGCCATAAATCTCAGCAAAAAGACAATTTATACATACATGGGCACATTAAAACCCAAAGCAGCCAACGCAAATTACTGTTCGAGCGGACAGCTCAGCCCGCTTTTTAATGATCCGTATTACAAGACAATCGGACTGGGCACCCGTATTTTTCTGGGTGGGTCAACAGGATATGTTACCTGGCACGGCACCCAGCACAACCCTTTGGCAAAAAGAACAAAAAAGGGGGTTCCCGTGGGACCGGCAGGCACATTGTGGGTCATGGGTGATCTTAAAAAGATGAGTCCCAAATGGCTGATGGGGGTGAGTATTCAGGGCTATGGATGTTCTCTTGCCGTGGGCCTGGGTATTCCCATACCAGTACTGAACGAAGAGATTGTTCAGTATACGGCGGTTTCGGATGAGGAGTTGTTTACCCAGATAATCGATTATGGGCATGATTACCCTAACGGCATTTCAAAGAGCTATGGCCAGGTCAGTTATGCAGATCTGAAAAGCGGTCATATCAAATTCAGGGGCGAGGAAATACCGGCGGTTCCGCTATCGAGCATGGTAAGGGCACGGGAAATTGCTGAAATGTTGAAAAACTGGATTTCCAAAGGGAAATTCCTTATCGGGGAACCGCAGTTTACGTTACCGGCCTAGGGTGTCAGCGATGAATTTTGTATTTTTGTAGAAAAAAATTTGCTGTTTCATTTCTTAGACCTAACCCGGACAAGCCGGAAAAGTTACAAGTGAGCTAAAGTTTGAAGTGAGCTAAAGTTAAGGAGTCGCTACGCTCCGGCT
>MAXL01000511.1 GCA_001751005.1 Desulfobacterales bacterium S5133MH16 | reverse complement strand
TGGTCATTGAAAAATTGAGACTTGAGATTTATTTGTAATTTGGTGCTTGGAATTTGTGATTTTAGACACAAAACTCCAAGGCAGAGTCATCTATCTCTGACCTGGCCCAAAGGACCAGGTTTTCAATGTTAGAATAAATAATAATTGAAAAGACAATGGCCGATAAAGAAGTAGACAAAAAATTTCCCGCCTGCTTTGGCGAACTCGAAACTGTTTTTCCAAAAGGCAAGAACGGTTTACGAAATACTCCTGAGACCTGTCTGTTATGTCGTCACAAAACAGAGTGTTTAAGATCAGCCATCGATGGAGTCGGCGGACTCAAGGTCCGAGAAGAATTTATCGACAGGGCATATACGTCCGGTACGATGGGTTTTCTGGAAAGATGGTCTAAAAAGAAAGATATAAAGCGCAGGTTAGAAAAGAAAACCAAAGAGGGGCGATAAGGGGGGCGAAATCATGAAAACGATTAAAGATATAGATCTTTCAGGCAAAAGGGTCTTTTTCAGGGTAGATTTTAATGTTCCCATGGATGAGCATCAGAACATCACCGATGATTCCCGGATTCGTGCTGTTTTACCGACATTGGAATATGCACTGGACCATAATTCAAAGCTAATCATCGCTTCACACATGGGCAGGCTCAAGGGGAAGGTGGTGCCTGAACTCAGCCTTTCCCCCGTCGCCAAGCGCTTGGGCAGATTACTTAGAAAAGAAGTTATAATGGCAAAAGACTGTATCGGTTCCGAGATAAAAGCGCTTGTAAATAAAATGAAAGGGGGGGATGTTGTGCTCCTCGAAAATTTAAGATTCCATCCCGAGGAGCAGAAAAATGACGATGCATTTGCGAAGTCGCTGGCCGAGCTTTGTGAGGTTTATATAAATGATGCTTTTGCCGTATCTCACCGGGCTAATGCATCGGTTGTCGCCATAACAAAATATGCACCGGTATCCGGAGCCGGTTTTTTGCTTCAAAAGGAACTCAACTATTTTAAACAGGCAATGGCCGATCCACAACGTCCCGTGGTTGCCATTGTAGGAGGGGCAAAGGTTTCAAGCAAACTCGGGGCGCTGGAGAATATTCTGCATCATGTTGACAAAATAATTATCGGCGGGGCCATGGCAAATACATTCCTTAAAAGTTCCGGCCACGATTTAGGAAAGTCGAAAATAGAAATTGATCTTATTGAATTTGCTGCGTCTATAATGAGAAAGGCGGCTGAAAGCGGTATAAAGTTCTATCTTCCGGTAGATGCAGTGGTGGCAAGCCACTTTGATGCCAGAGCTGAAATCAAGATCGTCCCCATACAGGAGATCCCAAGTAGTTGGATGATTATGGATATCGGTCCTGCCACATCCAGGCTCTATGACGAAATTTTATATGATGCCAAAACCATTATATGGAACGGCCCTATGGGTGTTTTTGAAATGGACGCATTCAGCCGGGGGACATTCGCCATGGCCAATAGTGTGGCCAATTCTTATGCACTCTCAATCGTTGGCGGTGGAGATACAGATGTTGCCGTACACGAGAGCGGCGAAACTGACAGAATAACATATATCTCAACAGGCGGAGGCGCTTTTCTTACTCTTTTGGAGGGTAAGGTCCTGCCGGCCGTGGCTGCACTGGAGGTCTAGGTTGTTGACTATTCCAGTTGGGGCGAAGCCCCATAAGCGCTTTATTATTTTTTGCGTCGGAAAAACTGTGGAAGGTTTACCGAAAAAGATAAACATCGAACATCGAACGTCCAACATCGAACGTTGAATGGGAAAAGGGAAACCCAAAACGGCTGAAAAGAAATAGCTGTTGAATGTTTGGTATTGGATGTTTGTTTTTCATTCGATTTTATAATAATTTGAGGAGCGGAGCGACATCATTATTCGACGTTCAATGTTCGATGTTGGACGTTCATCTTTCAAAACAAACCGGTAATGCTCCCATGACCAATATCCTGTGACGAGTGACAAATAAAAATATTCAAAATATAATTACGGTTGTCGTTGTATGCGTTCTTGTTGTGCTGGGATATTTGTACCGCATACCTTTGTGGGAAAACATCACCTATTTCTATGATATTTTTACGGATAGAGAGCAAATCAAGGCTTTTGTCACGTCCTTCGGCACGGGTGCGCCGGTTGTTTTTATAATCATTCAGATTCTCCAGGTTTTGCTGGCCCCTTTCCCCGGTGAAGCAACAGGCTTTATCGGAGGATTTTTATTCGGGGCAACAAAAGGATTTTTATATTCGAGTATCGGTCTGACAGTAGGATCGTTGATCAATTTCACAATCGGTCGTTTTCTGGGAAAAAGATTTGTAAGAAAACTTATCCCTCCGGTTCAATTAGAACGGATGGATAAGTTTGTGAAACGCCAGGGCGTTATCGTTTTGTTTGGTTTATTTGTTTTTCCGGGCTTTCCTAAAGACTATCTGTGTTTATTCCTTGGATTGAGCGCCATACCTTTAAAAATTTTCATTATACTTACCGCCATAGGAAGAATGCCCGGGACACTGATGCTCAGCCTTCAGGGATCGTATATTTTTGAACAGAGATACGGGTGGTTTGCTCTTATATTAAGTGTATGCCTTGTACTTATGTTTTTAGCATACCGGTATCGGGAAAGGCTGTATAATTGGATTGATAAGCTTAACGGAAAATGAAGATCATATGCTGTTGACGATTGTCTAAAATAGTGCTATTATAAGAAAAAATAAAAAAAGAGTATCCGCCTTGGGCGGGCTGTCAGGAGGCAAGATTGGCGTTCTGGTGTGTAAGGGAAGAGCTGAGCCAGGCAAACAGATTGAGGCGTTCCTATTATGAGCTTTTGCGGGATGAGCTGGATCAGCATATGGTTAAATATGCTCTGTTAGATTCCTATGATAATTTTCGTTGCAAAAAAATCGATTACCCGTTTGTAGAAAAACGCGAGTTGAAACCCCGTGCGCGTATCCCGGCCGTGGAGCATGAATGCCAGAACTCCTTTTTAGTAATTTTTATGGAAGAGACCATCCCTTCAGCTCACAAGAAATATATCCGGTTCTTTGAAAGGAACAAAACCACTAAACTTAATCTTCTCCGTTATGGGAAGCTTTCACTATCAACTAAATTTGATAGAACGCAGAAATATTTAGAATCAGTCCATTTTCATGATTTGTTAAAGATATTGCTCCCTGTGGATTATGCACTCCTTATTCAGCGAGATCCGACCGGAAGGGCTAAGAATAGATTCAGCATGTCACATTTTCATGTGCGTATCGACTGGCCAATTTCAGATGCAGCCGAAGACCTGGCTCGCAGTCTTCGCTATATATCCAAAGATTTATATGAAAAAGGAGATAAATACGTAGAAGACATCCAAAAAAAGTTCTTCGAGTATTATTGTCTTCCCGTGGATGTTGGTGGCAGAAGGACTGCAGCTATTGTTGCGGCCCAGTATCTAAAAAGGATCCCCTGTATTACTACGGTTTATGCAGGAAGCAGCGAATCCAGGGCGTTGATACGGATTTCCGAAAGGGGCGTTTCAAAACTGCTTCTGATGAAATTTAAGAACGGTGAAATGGACCAGATTGCAGAGGCAAATAATATTGCGGTCCGAACGTTTAAGAAAAATTATGTGGTAGACCGCCAAAAAAAGTACGGCATCTGCATATTCCAGGCAACCTATTCATTTACCAATCATGCCAGGATGCCTGACGACGGAAAGCTACGGGAAATCAAGCCGGATTTGAACTGGCTGAGCGTCGGAGGGCAACATATTGTTCCAAAACCGGGTGTGTGGAAATGTCCTCCGCTTCCCTTGAATGTCATCTATACCTGATCTATCTCTTTCATCATTGCGGTTTCGTCGCAGTCCGGGAATTTCACACACATGATGCAGTCGGCCCAGATTTTCAACGGGAGTTTTGATCTGTCTATTTGCATAAAGCCGAATTTTGTAAAAAATTCCTGGCGGTAAGTGAGTGCAAATACTTTTTTTATCTCAAACGATTTTGCCTCGGAAAGCATTGCTTCCACAAGATTTGACCCTATTTTTTTCCCCAGATGGTCAGGATGTACGGCAAGGGATCGTATCTCTGCAAGATCATCCCAGCAGAACTGTAGTGAACAACAGCCGATAACCTCGTCATTTTTTTCATCCACGTAAACCGAGAAATCCCTGACATGGTCGTATAAGACACTCAGAGGGCGCGGCAGAAGCTCTCCCTTGCGGCCGTAATATTGAAGAAGCTCGTGAATGGCTTTTATATCCTTTATTTTGGCTTTTCGAATCATGATTGTCCTTATTGTGAATAATTGAATATTTTCGATTGAAGATTGAATATTTAAGGAACTGTGACATTGAATATTGAACATTGAAAAGTGAAAATTTAAGGAATTCTATCAATTATATAAAAATGACATCGCGAAGCGATACAACAAATATTCAATCGTCAATATTCAATATTCAATCCCTTTTTGTTCCGGCTTGTCCGGGTTAGGTATTATGGAATCACTTTTATGTTACAACGTTTCATAAGTCAATAACCGGTGCCTTGAATTTCAGCGAAATTTTTTGGGCTCTGTTCCTTTTTTAAAAAAAGCTGTGACCGCCCCGGGTGAATCGTCAGATGCAAGCAGCCCGGTAAAGGGATCCATGCGTACTTTAACCAGGTCATCCGGCATGTCGAAGTATTGAAACGGTTTTCTATCAAGTGCTTTGGTCATGAATTCGATCCAAATGGGGAGCGCTGCTTTGGCGCCGGTTTCCCGTTTCCCGATTGTAACAAAAACATCTTGCCCCACCCATACCCCGGTTGCAATCGATGGTGAGAAACCAATAAAAAGTGCGTCTTTATATCCATTGGTGGTACCTGTTTTACCGGCAACCGGACGGGTAATTACCCGTGCTTTTTTTCCCGTGCCTTCCTGGATCACCCCTTTGAGCATATCTGTCATGATGGATGCGCCTGCTCGTGACATGGCCACTTTTTTTAGGGGTTTTACGCGGAATACAAGCCGTCCGCTTTGATCAACGACTTCCATGACGCCGTAAGGTTTGATCAACTCTCCTTTGTTGGGGAAAACCGAATAGGCAGCCGTTAAATTTATAAGCGTTACTTCCGATGTGCCGAGGGCAAGGGAAAGATTCGGATAGAGGGTCGACTCGATGCCGAGAGTGTATCCAAACCCGGCCACCGATGAAGTTCCCAGCATTTCGATTAATCTGATCGCAGGTATGTTTTGCGAAAGGCTTAACGCCATTCTGAGCGTGATCTCACCCTTGTAATCTCCTGAAAAGTTTTCCGGACTCCAGTGGTTTCGCCGGGTTGCAATTTTAAAGGATACCGGTGCATCGAGAATGGTTTTACTCTGAGGAAAATCATGTTCAATGGCATAGGCATAGACAATCGGCTTGAATGCGGATCCGGGCTGCCTTTTTGCGCTGGTTGCTCTGTTAAAAGGGGTTTTGTAAAAATCTTTGCCGCCGATCATGGCAAGTATTCCACCGGATTGCACATCCAGAGAGACCAGGGCACATTCAGGCGCCGGATTTTTTATTTTCTGCGTTTTCATCCTGTTTTCAAGGGCTAAAAGCCCGTTTGCCACGGCATGTTCAGCCGCCTTTTGCAGATTAAAATCGAGTGTTGTATAAACGGTCAACCCTCCTTTATAGAGTCTTGATGACCCTAAGGTTTTTTCAAGAAAATTTTTAATATAGTCCACAAAGTATGGCGCTTTGACCGGATTATTGTTTTGTTTCCCGGGATAAATCCGTTCTTCTTTTGCTTTAGTAAAGGTTGTTTCCGATATGATACCGGTATCTTTCATCTGTTTTAAGACGATGTTTCTCCGTTTTATCGCAAGATCTTTGTTAATCAGAGGGGAATATCGTGACGGTGCTTTGGGAAGGCCTGCAATCAGGGCGCATTCGGCAAGCCCCAGGTCTTTTGCAGGTTTACCGAAAAATATCCTTGCGGCCGATTCCACACCATAGGCGCCACTTCCGAAATACACCTGGTTAAGGTACAGTTCCAGGATTTCATCTTTTGTGTACCGTCTCTCCAGCTGAAAGGCCAGGAATGCTTCCTTGATTTTGCGCAACAAAGTTTTACGGGACGTGAGAAAAAGGGTCTTGGCAAGCTGCTGGGTGATGGTGCTGGCGCCTTCAACAAATTTTCCGGCCCGGATATCGCTGATGACGGCCCTGAGAATTCCTTTCAGGTCGACACCGCTATGCTGGTAAAATTTTCGGTCCTCAGTGGCGATCAGCGCTTTTTTAAGATCATCGGGTATGGCTTTGAGCGGAACCGGATCCCTTTTTTCCACAAAAAGTTCTGCCAGGAGCACGTTGTCTGCTGAGTAAATTCGGGTAACAGAAGACGGTCTAAATGTTTCAAGGCTGAGGATCTGGGGAAGATCATGGGTAAGGGCAAGAAATGCCCCGACCAAAATTCCGGAAAAAACACCACCCGCAAGAAAGAGTAAAATGGCGACTTTCTTTTTATTAATGTGTTGACTGTTACGGTCCATAACTGTAAATACAGATTTCGTAATTTGTTTTCTAAATGTTCATTTAAGGAGAGTTCAAATGACACATCATCACCACCATGAACATGATCATCACCATGATCATAAAATTGAGAGTACTTTATCATTTGATGAAAAAATGATCAAACTGCTTGAACACTGGATAAAGCATAATGATGATCACGCTGAAACATACAGGGATTGGGCAAAAAAAGCAAAAGAGAAAAATATGGATGAAGCGGGATCATTGCTTGAAGATGCAGCCGAGATGACGCTTATGATCAGCAAAAAATTTGAAGAAGCGGCCGATATCATCCGCAGTTAATCGGTTTTTGTACAAAGACAGGAAGCTCATCAGTGCCAATTTCGGCCAGACATGGATACTGTTTGTCCTTTTCTGATATAATCGGATCTTCAACCGGCCAGTCAATACCGATGTCAGGATCGGACCAGAGGATTCCTCCCTCGTCATCGGGCGCAAAAAAATCCGAGCATTTATATAAAAAATAGGCGATTTCGCTCAACACACAGAAGCCGTGGGCAAATCCTTCGGGAATAAATAACTGGCGCCGGTTCCGATCCGAAAGATGGAAACCCGTCCATTTGCCGAAGGTGGGAGAATCCGGACGGATGTCGACCGCCACATCAAATACCTCACCGGTTATTACCTGTACCAGTTTGGCCTGGGGGTTTCTGGTCTGGTAGTGAAGTCCTCTGACGGTGCCGTGTACGGAATAAGAAAGGTTGTCTTGAACAAACACCCTGTTAATTCCGGATGTCATGTATCTGTTCCGGTGGTATGTCTCCATGAAAAAGCCGCGGCTGTCTTCAAATACTTCGGGCTCAATCATAAGGACGCCTTCTATGGATGTTGTGATGATATTCATGATTCTCACTTTTTTTTGATATACTGAAAACAGCAACAATTTGTGCTTTTGTATTATTTATTACCGTGCAGAGTATAATCAGGCTATACGGTTGTTTCGTCTTCATCCTCAAATTGTTTTTTCAGCTTAAATGATTGTTCCAGATATCGTTTGAGCTTTTCCTGTACCTTGCCGTAAACGGTTCCTTCGGGAAAGTAGCCCTCTTGGTCCGGAGTCCCTGCCGGAACATCTGTTAATATTTCTATTCCTTCTTCAATCGTAGAGACCTGATAGATATGAAATTTTCCTTTTCTTACGGCATCGATCACATCTTTTTTTAGCATCAGATTTTTTACATTGGCCCGGGGAATTAATACCCCCTGTTTGCCGGTAAGTCCTTTGCTTTTACAGACGTCAAAAAATCCTTCAATTTTCTGATCAACCCCGCCGATGGCCTGAATTTGCCCTTTTTGATTCACTGAACCGGTTACAGCGATCCCCTGATGGATGGGAGTGTTTGAAAGGCTTGAGATAACAGCATAGAGTTCCGTGGAAGAAGCGCTGTCGCCGTCGATGCCGCTGTAGCTTTGCTCAAAAGTGATGCTGATTGATAAACTTAATGGGTAGTTTTGTGCGAAGGTTCGTCCCAAATAACCGGAGAGAATCAGAACGCCCTTGTCGTGGGTCTTTCCGCTCAGCTTGGCTTCACGTTCAATATTAACAATCCCCTGCTTGCCCATATATGTTTCGGCGGTGATTCGGGAAGGACGCCCAAACATAAAATCGCCGATTTGAAATACGGAAAGGGCATTTACCTGTCCGGCAACATCCCCTTTCACATCGATCATAATGGTATCATCCACGTAGGATTCGTGTATTTTTTCTTCATAAAGGTTATACCGAAATCGGTATTCATTGAAAGCTGTGATAACATCTTTGTCTGAAACCCGTTTTGCATTCCTTTTTTTTGCCCAGTAGTCAGCCTCTTTTAAAATTCCCATAATCGCGCCGAATCTGAGTGAAAGCTTTTTTTGGTTGGCGATATATTTTTCACCATACTCTACAATGGCGGCAACACCTTTGGGGGTTAACGGCAGCAGTTCCTCTTCTTTGCATACACGGGCAATGAAGCGAGCATATTGTTGAATTGTATCCTGGTTTTTTTCAACCTCATGGTCAAAATCCGCCCTGACTTTGAAAATTTTATTAAATTTTGAATCATAGTTCTGGAGCAGGTGAAAAAGGTGATAGCTGCCGAACAAGACAACCTTGACTTCCAGCGGGATCGGTTCCGGCCGAAGGGATGATGTGCCGTATCCCAGACCTGACGCAAGATCTTCTATGGAAAGGAGTTTGTTTTGTAACGCACGTTTGAGTGCTTCCCATACGAACGGGTTCATGAGGATAGACTCGATTTCCATTATCAGATAGCCGCCGTTGGCTCTGAGAAGTGATCCGGCCTGGACCATGCTAAAATCTGTGATAATGGTTCCCATATGGGCTCTTTTTTCAATTTGACCGAAAACATTGTGATACGTTGGATTTGTTTCAAAAATAACCGGTGCGCCTTTTAAAGATTTTTGATCAACCAGAACATTGACCTTATAGCGCTGAAAAGAGGGTTTGGCAGACTGAAACATAAAGCCTTCAATGGGTGATTTTGCTTCCTGGGAAGGTATAAAATCCTTAACGTTCTCCAGGATATCCGCCTGCACATCGTCCAGATAGGCCAATATGTCTTTACCCTCCTTGTATTCCTCCTTAATAATGTCTATTCGCTGTTTTACCACAAACAGAGCGATTTCCTCCATCATCTTTTCAACTTGAGAAGTCATTGCCTGGTTGATTTTATTAAGTTCTCGGATCGTGGTGTCGACTTCGGACTGAACCATACTGATTCTTTCCTCGATTTCCGTTTGTGTTTCCTTTGGAAGGGCCATAAACTCTTCCGGTGAAATCGGCTTTTCTTTAACAATGGGGATGGTTTGATACCCGGTTTTGCTTCTGTTAATCTGGATGTTCTTTTGCGCTGCCGACGCTTCGAGTTTCTGAATGAGCTCTTTTTGTTGATCCGAATATTTCTTTTGAATTTCAGATTGTCTCTGCTGATACGATTCATGTTCAAAGGCTTTGGGCAGCTCCTTTTTCAGATCATCAATTAACTTGCTTATTGTTTTACTGAACCGGTTTGCTTTGCCTGTGGGCACGGAAATGGCTTTGGGGTGGTATTCATCCTTAAAATTATTGACCATGCACCAATCAACCGGTGATGGAAGGGTTTTGGCTTGCCGATCAACGAGGTCTCTGATGATGGTAGATTTGCCGGTGCCTTCCAATCCTGTGACAAAAATGTTGTATCCCGGACTTTTCATGTTCAGGCCGAAGTTTATGGCCTGAACCGCTCGTTCCTGCCCGATGACTTCATCCAGCGGATTTACTTCCGCAGTATTTTTAAAGGTAAACATCTTGGGATCACATATTGACCTTAGATCCGAAGGCTTTAACTTGCATGTTTTTTTCATGCTCTGCTCCTTAAACAATAAACATTAATAACCGGCTAATAATAACACCTTTAATTATGAGAACGTCTTATATTTCATATGATTTTTTTTAAATTTTAGCAATATCATTTGTTACCAGATGAGATCATTGTATATAGTCGAGAAGTTGAACAAGATCGGTTATCACAAGATCAACGGAAAGGTCTTTACACTTCGGGTCATTTTTCCTCAACCTCAGTGATCTTGCATCACCGGCAAAGAGTCCTGTTTTAAATCCCGCCTTTTTTGCAGGATAGATATCGTTTAACATATCATTCCCGATATAGAGAGCTGAACGAACAGAGATGTCCATATCTTTAAGCC
This sequence comes from Desulfobacterales bacterium S5133MH16, assembly GCA_001751005.1. Lineage (GTDB taxonomy): Bacteria > Desulfobacterota > Desulfobacteria > Desulfobacterales > UBA11574 > S5133MH16. Next base: position 6,741 of record MAXL01000511.1, on the reverse strand, counting down.
GTTCCGCCGCAACCTGAAACATGAATGTGGATGGTTTTGCATATCCGAATTTGTATGAATAAAGGATAAGATCCGGGTGAAATCCAAGATCTTCCGGGGTTGAGCCAAGAAACCAGTTAAACAGATATGGGGTATAAAACTGGGCGTTTGATATAATGCCCATCAATACATTCGACTTTTGGCAGACCGAAAGCATTTTTTCAAGGTTCGGCATGGGATATACAGGATTTGCAATCAGTTCAAATGTGACGGCAAATGCCCGAACGCTTTCAAGGTCGTCATTTTCAAGCACACGCATCCAAATTTGGTCTATTTCAACTTCCGGGAAGTCAACCCCTTTTTTCTTGAGCAGTTCATGTTGGTTTTCTATGGCAGCGTAAAATCGGTTTAAAACGGATTGGGAATCTTTTTTAATTCCGAATTTTTCAAGCAATTTTTCAAGTTTTTCCGTTTGCGGTGATTTTTTCTTTGCCATGCCGATATCGCCAGATCTGCTGATAAAGAGTGTGCCATACAGGTCAAAAAGAATAACCTCGATCTTCTCTTCCAGTTTACCGCTTTGTATCAAAGACGTCGGAAGCGGGGAAATAGGCTCTATATAACTAGAGATCAAATCATTTTTTTCCATAATTTCACCATTTGAGAAGGCTGAAATTTTCCGGAGTCAGAAATTTTAAAACAAGAAGTTTTTTGTCTATTTTGTGGAAAACCTTATCCTTGATTACTCTGGAATAGATATCAACGAGATTTTTCCTGTAGTTCGTTTTATTGTAATGGAACAGCACCGCATTCATGTTGTTTTGTATCAGAGCCTCTTTGTCTGACACATTTCCGGGATCCAAAAGGAAAGGGTTAAGAGATATCAGCCTGTCTCGATTTGACTTGTCGGATAACACATTAGATATTACAGTTTTTTGAAAGGCTTCATCAAGCAGTCCAAAATCGACGCTCTCATTTGCGGTTATTTTTTCGAAAGCGGTTAGGATTTTCGTTTTATCGATCATTATGTCGAACATGGAACACGCTTTTCGTATACCCGCCTGCCAGGTCCTAAATAACTTCTCTTTGCCGAGCCATTCCACGGGAACAGTTAGCCTCGTGTAAAGATGATCCAGCCAAACCCCCTTTTTTTCAAAATCATGGCATATCTCCGGCAATTTTCTTCCCCATAAAATTTTTTTTGCAGTCCAGGGTTCGAGAAATGAAAACCCGAATCCCTCGGTAATGCTTGTGGTAATAAGAAACCTGGAAGACAGGACAAGTTTTGAAAAATCATGGGATAAACCCGCTTCAAATATCACATTCAGATTTTTTTCTTCTACAAACGCCTTCCATTGCTCGTAGCTTTCCAGATCTGCCGGGCTGTTGGGCGGGAGCGTAATTGCAAGGATTTCATTGTTTTTGAAAAACAGGGAGATAAGGATTGCTTCTCCGATATTTTTTCTCCGGAGTGCTCGAATTGGATACAGAACCAGGTTTTTTGGGGCTGCGTCTATTGTGTTTAACTTAAAAGGATTTATGGTGTTGAAAATTTTATGCAACCCCTTTTCTTTTAATCCTGATTCGAGCAGTATGTCGTAATCCCTTGAATTAATGACGCCGTAATGGCAGTTTTGAAGATATTCATCCTCAGAAAAGTATACCAAGGGTCTTCCATCTTCCGCAAAGTCATGGATCTGAAGAAGAAGTTTGATTTTTTTGTTTTGGAGGGCTTTGAGAATTTTCAAAAAATCTCTGTTTTTTGCCAGTGTGGGGTTGTGAACATGAACAAGGTCGCATCCGCCTTTCCATTTTAGATGGATCGCCCGGGTGATGGCGGCCGCAATATCCTCGGGGTCCGATCTGTTCTGATCCCGTCGATCGTAACCCAGTCCCGGGATATGAACGGTATCGCAAAGAAAGGACGATTCCGGAATCTCGCCGGTCAATACCAGCATGTCACACGTATCACGGAGAGCTTCCACCTGCTGTTTTAAAACCGTTGTTACGCCGCCGGTTTTGAGATGATAATGAATAAATGCTATTTTCAATGCTTTTTCGTTCTCTCCAAGCCGTAGGCTTACGAGCCGGAGGCCGGCTTGTCCGGTTTAGATCGTATCTTTTACAAGCATTGTCGCAGGGTCAAGAAACAATGCAGGCCGGTCGGAATCCGCCGGTCCTCCCTTTAACGTCATAACATGGATTTTTTTGCCTTCGGGCTGGAGCTGGATCACAATGTCAAACAGGTCGGAGACATCCGAAAGCGAAGACGGCATGTCGCCAGGACCGTGTTTTTCATGACGATGGGTCTTCACGGAAAACCAAACATGCACCGAATGGTTTTTGGCAAGTCTCTTTAAGTCAGAAAGGGATGTTCTTGCGGTTTCGTTAAAGTGAAACCCGTCGATCAGAACCATCTGGGGTGAAAAAATGTTCTGTTCCTTCAGGTCGGTCAGCCTTTCTTCAAGTTTGGGCACACTAAACCCCTCAACTTTGAATGTCATGATGAACCTGTGTGGCAATAAGTCTTCCCAGAGCTTGTTTGTGTTCTTGGCATCGTATGATTTGGTTAGATGGCGGAACACCTCTTTGTACCACAGACTAATTTTATTGACCGGGTCGTCGAGGCTGATATGAAGAACATATTTACCTTTTAAAAGTGTATGTAAGGCCAGCTGAACCAGCAGCGCAGTTTTACCGACTCCCGCACGTGCAAGAACGGCTCCAAAGCCTCCTTCAGGGAGGATATCTTCGGTTTCATCTCCGATGAACCTTAAAGGGTTTTGGAGGATAAGCTCCTTTTTTAGCATAATCATTTTCCTTTCTTTTCTGTTTCCGCCTTTTTGGCCAGCTCTTGGGCAATAGATTCCGGGACCTGTTTATAAGAACCCAATTCCATGGTAAACTGGGCTTTGCCCTGTGTGGATGACCTTAAGACGGTTGAAAAGCCGAACATTTCGGCAAGGGGAACCCGGGCTTCAACAACGCACAGAGGACCTTCATCCTGAGAGCCGACAATTATTCCACGGCGTTGGTTTAAAAGCCCCATAACAGCACCTTGGAACTCAGATGGTGTTTCCACGGCCACTTTCATGATCGGCTCATGAATCACCGGTCCGGCCCTGAAATAACCTTCACGAAAGGCTCCCCGGGCCGCCGCCATGAACGCCATATCAGATGAATCAACCGAATGCGAGGCCCCGTCATTGATTACCACTTTAATGCCGGTAACGGGAAATTCCATTTTCGGCCCTTTTTTCATGCATTGTCTGAAGCCCTTTTCGCATGAAGCGATGAACTGGGTTGGGATCTTGCCCCCGACGATTTTATTTTCAAAGACCAATTCGGTTTCGGTGACAGGTTCCAGGTAACCGGCCACGCGACCGTATTGTCCGGCGCCGCCGGTCTGTTTTTTAAGAGTATAGTCGAATTCACCTTTGCGGGTTATGGTTTCCCTGTAAGCCACACGCGGTCGACCGGTGGTAACCTCGGCGGTATATTCACGGTGCATTCGCTCCACATAAACCTCAAGGTGAAGTTCTCCCATTCCTTCAATAATGGTCTCTTTGGTTTCATCGTCAACATAGGTTCTGAACGTGGGGTCCTCTTTGCTGAACCGGTTCAGGGCCTTGGACATATTTATCTGGGATGCATTGTCTTTGGGAGCAATGGCAAGGGAAATAACAGGGTCGGGGACAAACATGGATGTCATTGTCAGGTTGATGCCGGGACCGACAAAAGTGTCTCCGGATGCACAGTCAATTCCGAAAAGGGCTCCGATATATCCCGCCGGGATGGTTTCAATGTCTTCCATCTGGTCTGCGTGCATGCGGACGACCCTGCCCACCTTGATTTTTTTCCCGTTTCGGGCATTGACGATGGTATCGCCTTTTGAAAGAGAACCCTGATATACTCTGATGTAAGTTAATTGACCATATTGTCCCTCTTCAAGTTTGAAGGCCAGGGCAACTAAGGGTTTGTCCAATTCACCGGACAGGGTAATCAGCGTCTCGTCATTGTCCATGTCAAGGGCCTCATTTTTTACATCATAAGGACAAGGGAGCAGTTTAGTAACAGCGTCGAGGAGCGGTTGAACTCCTTTATTTTTGTAGGCCGATCCCATGAAGACCGGTGTTAATTGGCGTGTCAGGGTTCCCATTCGCACCGCCGAGATGATCATGTCCTGGGAAACCTCTTGTTCTTCAAGAACAGCTTCCGTGAGTTGGTCCGAAAACATGGAGGCCGCATCGATCAGATCTTCTCTCCTTTGAAGGGCTTCCTGAAGAAGATTCTGAGGTATATTTTCAATTCGAACATCTTCTCCGTTTGCACCGTCGAAATAGACGGCTTTCATTGATACAAGATCAACAACTCCTTCCAGATCCCCCTCAAGCCCGATGGGAATCTGCAGGGTTACCGCATTGTGTCCCAGTTTTTCTCTGAGCTGATCAATAACCCGATAGGGATTGGCGCCGATCCGGTCACATTTGTTGATAAAAGCGATACAGGGCACCTTATACCGTTTCATCTGCTGATCAACAGTGATGGATTGGGACTGAACACCGCCTACAGCGCACAAAACCAATATGGCGCCGTCCAGAACCCGTAAAGACCTCTCAACTTCTATGGTAAAGTCAACATGTCCCGGGGTATCGATAATATTGATTTCATGGCCAAGCCATTCACAGTAGGTTGCGGCTGAAGCAATGGTAATGCCTCGTTCTTTTTCAAGATCCATGGAATCCATGGTTGCGCCAACACCGTCTTTGCCTTTTACATCGTGGATAGCATGTATTCTTTTTGTGAAAAAAAGGATTCTTTCGGTGAGTGTGGTTTTTCCGGAATCAATGTGTGCGCTGATTCCTATATTTCTTGCCTTGTTAATAGCGTTTTTCATCGTACGGTCACTTTTCTGTTTTTTGAATTAAAAACCCCCTCACTTTAAAGAGCTGCGGTATATGGAGGATTTTGGATTAATACTTTTTCAAATAAATACGGTGCAAAATAATTGCAAAAATGTGTTTGTCAAGGAATTCTTATTTAGAATGATGTAATAGTTTAGTTCTTTGAAACAAATCGATAACGTTTTCTGACGGCCCTTATTTATCCGACATCCAGTATCCGGTATCATTATGTTTTATTTTAACTCTTATAAGGACGATCAAACAGATTCCGAAAACAAGGATAAATCCGATTGAGGGTACAAACCCTATCTTCAATGCAATCCAGCTCACTCCCACCAGAGGCAACAGCCCCACGCGAACCATCACGCGCAGGCCGGCATGTCCGGCGATAAAGTTGGCCACTGCCGGTGAAAAAGCGTAATAGAAATTCACTAAGGTTTTGCCAAGGACGTTGTTGAGAAGGAAACGGTCACGCATTTCACGCAAAACCTTGACCTGTGGCGACATGGGTGAGCCGTAAGCTGCCGTGGCTATAAAGCAGCCCCCACCTCCACCGCCCCCACCTCCACTGCTGATAATTACGCTACAGCTACTCAAATTTAATCTTCCATGGCCATAGATGTTGTCTTTTCCACTACTTCCCATATCTATGGCTGAAGCGGTTAGACATCCCCATAACTGTGGGACATTATAGGTTGAATATCTTTCCAGAATTAGTGCCGCGGCACCGGAAACATGCGGGGTGGCTGCACTGGTACCGCCGAAAAGAAAGGGGGCGTAAGTATAATTTGAAACATTGTCCGGCCCGCAGATATCCGGCTTGATTCTGCCGTCGTTGGTTGGACCTTGGGAACTGGAGGTTTCCTGGGGACCTGTTGTCCAGTTACTATAGTCAATTGCACCCACAGCCATTGCGCCATCGGCATCCGCAGGACTTAATAGGCTGCTTGAGGCCACAGCCGGGGATAAATTATGGTATAAACTGTATACTTCCAACTGATGGTTTGAGGTGGCGCTAGGTTGTTGATAGATCGAAAGATAGTATGAGCCAGGTGACGGTACGATATAAGAAATCATTTCTGTCGGTTCTTGGCTACCTGCTTGGAGAGTATTACTTACTGCAACCTGATTTAAAGAGCTATCTAAAAGGTACAAGTCATAGTCTTGATCTGTCGTGACCCAATCATTCCATGTTAAATAGACGTTGATGGTTTGGCCGGCAATGGCAGTTATGTTTATCGTTTCGTCACCGCCTGAAACATTGTGCCATCCATCACTGTCAGGATCAGTAAAAGTGGCCTCGTAGTGCCGGGTTGCTGCGTTGCCGGCGGCATTAACCCAGAGAATGCCATGATCATAGGCATGGTTTGCCGTACAGACAGGGTTATAATTAAAACACGCCCCGTCATAAAAATTAGTGTTAAACGACACTAGAGAACTATTAATAATATTGACTCCATGGCTGATAGCGTAGTCTTCAGCATCCCACAAATCTAATGTGTCGTCGACTTTTATCAAATAAAGATTAGCCCCCGGGGCCATATCGTAAACAATCTCGGCTACGGCTGTTCCGTGTTTTTCTGTTTCTGAAGAAAAGTCGGTCGACACACAGCTTGCCCCGGTGCAATCGACCTTTATAACACTGTTCGGAAGGTCACCGTTTGATATGGCGGAAGATAAATTATCAAATCCTACATCTATCACCGCAATATTTACACCGGAACCGGTATATCCCGACGAATGATATGAGGAGGCCGATGTCAGATTTACCCCTTCACTTTGAACGTCTGCCGGCATAAGCCTGTCAGGCAGCTTAATAAATGAGAACCCTTTTACATTATCGGCAATAGCTGTCAGC
>MAXL01000510.1 GCA_001751005.1 Desulfobacterales bacterium S5133MH16 | reverse complement strand
TCATCATCTATCCTAATTTTTCTGTTGAGGCCCACTTCCATCAAATGTAAGCGATTTATCAGAGAGCTGTTCCAAAAATCCACGGAATTTAGAGAAATTCTATAAGCCTCGCAAATTGGCTGTTTAGAGGCACTTAAATAGGCAACGTAACAGAACAGTCCTAATTTTACTCAATTTTATGATTTATAGATGCACAATATATGGTAATTTACTTTAAAAATCTACAATATATTCTAATTCAATGAAATTATATATAAATTAAGTATAATTTTACTTGACACTAATAATAAATTATAAGTAGTGATTTAATTATTATATATTTTGCTGAAGGATGTTCTTCTGAAATTTGATCAAATAAGCAAAAGCGCTTTAAAGAAATTTAAATAACATCTTATAATGAATAAGGTTTCAATAATTTGACTTTAATTCGGTGGTTGCTACTATGGAGTTCCCAATTAAAATGTGCACATCATGCTCCAACGGGTCATAGTTGCCCTGTTGGTAGTCTAAAAAACATATCCAATAATCCATTCTTAATTTAGATTAGGAGGTGTGTGATGAAACACCTAATATTATCCCTGTTATTTATTATTTCTATTTTTTCAGCAAGTGCCTTTGCCCAGTGTACAGAAGGTAATTGTGAGAATGGGAAAGGAACTTATAAGTATTCTGATGGCGCTAAATATAAAGGCCAATGGAAAAACAGCAGGTTAGATGGGCAAGGAACGCTTATCTATCTTGATGGTAGTAACTATGTGGGGCAATGGAAGAATAATCAGAGGCACGGGCAAGGAACTTATATTTATCCTGACGGTAGTAAATATATAGGACAATTTAAAGATGGTCAGAAGCATGGGCAAGGAACTTATATTTATCCTGATGGTAGTAAATATGTGGGACAATGGAAGAATGGTCAGATGAATGGGCAAGGAACGCTTACTTATTTTGGTGGTAGTAAATATGTGGGGCAATGGAAGAATAATAGCTACATTAAAAACCCGAAAGGTAATGAAACACATAAGACTTTGGCGAAAAAGATGGCCGAGGGAAAATCCCAGAAAGCTGAATCTTCCAAATCTTCAAAGGTATCCGAGAAAACCACGAATAAGCGTTATCACACTGTCAGAGCTGGTGAAACACTTTACAGCATCAGCCGCCGGCACGATTTAACGGTGCAAAAGATCCGTCTGTTGAACAAGCTGAACGATAGCTCTGTAATTCACCCGGGACAGAAACTTTTGTTAACCCTCTAACTTGGCATAAATGTTATAGGCAAGGACCTCCAAAGGTCATAATTTAGAAAGGAGTTTGATAGAGCAAGTTAATAGATAAATGGCTTCTCTGTTGTACGTGCATCTTATTCTTCGGTCATCTGCATTAAATATGCAATAATATGATGTGCACCGAGTTTAATAACGGCATTTAGGGAAGCTTTGATATTAAAAATGGGGATAGTATAATATATTAAGAAAATATCCGGGTTCATATGACTCCACACTCAATCAGAGTGATGGCTCATCGAACTGGATGATGCCTTGAAACAAAAGAAGCTTTCAAGGCGGAAAAAGCAGGTTCAGAAATGAACCTGCTTTTTTTATTCTGAGGATGGCATTTCGTGTTTCAATTATTTTCTATTAACCACTTCAAACCAGTTGGTCTATCTTTTTAGACTTTTAAGATTTACCTTTCTCTTAATATTACCCAACATATTGTAAAAACAGTCAAAAAAAGGCAAGATTATTGTCAAACATTGTCAAATACTTTTGGGATACAATTCGCCAATATAAGCTAACTGCTTGACATCTATATATTATTCTATTTTTTAAAATAAAATGTTAAACCTTGCACGATTTTTGCTTTACATTATTTTAACCAATTAAGATTTTTGGGTGCGCGCGTCTTTTCAGCAGAAAATCTTCAAAAGGTTAATTCTTATGAATTAGTGGGGTACTAAAAATGTTTAGGCCATCGCTTATTCTCATTTAAATGACCCTAAACCGTTCAAGGATTTATCTGAAAGAAGAGTGGTGAGAAAAGAACTGTTGATAAGATTTGGATCTTTTTTAAATGACGCTAAGGATTTTAATTTCAAATCGGAGAAAGAGGTCAATATATGAGTAAAATAAAATTGATATGCTTCGTTTGTATCTCGCTGTTGTTTTTTGGTACTTCAGTTCAGGCAAATCTACGGAGCAGTCAAAATGATTTCACAACCAAATTCCGGAAAGAAAAGTTCATAGGTGGTGGACCTGGACAACAGGCCAATGTACTGACGGCAGCTGGTCAAGACTTTTTCTTTCAAAATGCAGCACTAGAATCTGTTGCACCCACTAGTAATCCCGATGGGTATATGACAATTTACACAACCGAGGAGTTGGTGTTTCGAAGAGGCTTTAACTTTGATGCAGAAGTCGAAGTAATACAGACTGGATACCCATTGCCTGACCCTCCATTGCCTGACCCCCCATTGCCTCTACCCACACCGCCTATGACATAAATCCGATTAGAAGTACAGAATCGGTTAAAAGTCATTGATTGACTGATGAGCCAGGGACTCTCAATAATTGGCAGAGGACCATGGGCGTGAGCCCGTGGGTGAATGCCAAAGATAAAATTGATTAATACATTTTCAAAGTGCCACGGGCGCAAGCCCGTGGGAATCTGCTGATTCCGGAAAGTGCTTTTCAGAGCGCCGGCCACAAAGAATTTTTTAGTTTATTTTGATCTTGAAAACCTGGTCCTATGGGCCAGGATTCTTTATTCTTAAATAGAGTTCATCAAGCTGGGCCTTGACGGCTTGAGCAGGGGCATTGGTAAGCAGGCATGCCGCTTTCTGAGTTTTTGGGAAGGCGATGACGTCCCGGATGGAAGGCTGTGCGCACAAAATCATCACCAGCCGGTCAAAACCAATGGCTATCCCGCCGTGGGGCGGGGCTCCGGACTCCAGCGCTGAAAGCAGAAATCCGAATTTTTCCTCATAGGTTTCCCGATCCATTCCCAATGCTGCAAACACCCTTTCCTGCAACGTTCTTTGGTGAATACGGATGCTCCCGCCGCCGATCTCCGAACCGTTTAACACCAGGTCATACGCCTTTGATCTGACGGAAAGCGGGTCCTTCTCCAGCAGGTCACAATCCTCGTCCAGAGGAGCCGTAAAGGGATGGTGCAACGCCTGGTTCCGTTTTTCGTTTTCATCAAATTCCAGCAATGGGAACCGGGTAATCCAGACAAAACTGAATGTGTCTTCATTTACCATGTCGAGTTTCTTCCCCAGGAAGTTTCGAAGGTGTCCCAGGGCCTCGTTGGTGATCTTGGGCTGATCGGCCACAAAAAATACAAGATCGCCGGGCTGCATGTCAATACGCTTTGCAAGCGCCTGTTTTTCATCGTCGGTAAAGAATTTCGCAATGGGAGATTGCCAGGAATCTTCACGCACCTTGATCCATGCCAGTCCTTTGGCTCTGTAGACGGAGACAAATTCGGTCAAATCGTCTATCTCTTTGCGTGTAAAATTGATGCACCCCTTGGCATTCAGCGCTTTGACGATTCCCCCCTTTTTAACAACATCAGCAAAGAGCTTGAAACCTGCGTCCTGCACAATGTCCGAAATATCCACGAGTTCCAGTGCAAACCGAATATCGGGTTTGTCCAACCCAAAACGGCCAACCGCATCATCATAGGAAAGGCGCTGGAAAGGGGTTTTAAGGTCCACGTCCTGAGCATCCCTCAAGAGATGGACCATCATGTTTTCTGTAAGTTCCATCACATCGTCTTCTCCCACGAAGGACATTTCCATGTCGATCTGGGTAAACTCCGGCTGACGGTCCGCCCTGAGGTCTTCGTCCCTGAAACACTTTACAATCTGGTAGTACCGGTCAAACCCGGACACCATGAGCAGTTGTTTGAAGATCTGGGGGGACTGGGGCAAGGCATAAAAAAGACTCGGGTTCACCCGGCTGGGCACCAGATAGTCCCTTGCGCCTTCGGGTGTGCTGCGGGTCAGGACCGGCGTTTCAATATCGATAAACCCGAGATTGTTCAAATATTGTCTGATGGAAGCGGCGGCCGCGTGCCTTTTGATGATGTTTTTTTGCAAAAGGGGCCGCCGCAGATCGATGTGACGGAATTTCAGCCGAATATTTTCCGAAACATCCAGATTATCCTCAACCATAAACGGCGGGGTTTCGGCTGTATTTAATATTTTAAGTTCCGTGACAAACACCTCTATCTCACCGGTTTTCAATTTGGGGTTGGTCATGCCTTGCAGTCTTTTTTCGACTTTTCCCCGAACACCAATCACATATTCACTTCGAATGGCATGGGCTTTTTCATGGATCTTACGGCTGACTTCAGGGTTGAAAACAACCTGTGTGATTCCTTCCCTGTCGCGCAAATCCACGAAAATCACTCCTCCGTGATCCCTTCGGCGCTGTACCCATCCCATGAGCACCGCTTCCGTACCCACATCATCTGCGCCGAGCTCACAGCAGGTATGGGTTTTTCTCATATCTCCAAGTTTATCCGACAATGTGAATTAACTCCTTAATTTTGCTTTTATATTTTCCACAACATGTTCAATAGGAATTGTTACCTGTTCTTTTGTGGTCATATTCCGTAAGATAACCGATCCTTGCTTAATTTCATTATCGCCGACGATCAGAACATGTTTTGCACCCAGCCTGTCTGCCCGTTTCATCTGGCTTTTTAAACTTTTATCGCCAAAATCCATCTCGGTTTTAACCCCCTCAAGGCATAATGCGGATTTCCATTCAAATGCGAGGGACAGGCTTTTTTCACCCAGTGCAGCCAAATAAATATCAGGTGTTTTGATAAAATCATTACAATTAAGTCCTGTAATTTCCGCCAACCGGTCAAGCCCTATGGCAAAACCGGTTGCCGGGGTATCGGGTCCGCCAAGCGCCTTAACCAGACCGTCGTATCTGCCACCGCCTGCCACAGCGCTCTGGGCGCCCAATGAGCCGGTCTGAATTTCGAAAGTGGTTCGGGTATAATAGTCAAGACCCCGGACCAGTCTTTTATCGATTGTAAATGGCACGTTCATTGCGTCAAGTGCTGTCTTGACGGTTTCAAAGTGTTGGCTGCATGCCGGACATAAATAATCCAGAATGGAAGGTGCGTGAGCCATGGCCTCTCTGCAGGCAGGCACCTTGCAGTCGAGCACCCGTAAGGGATTCCGGTCTTTTCGCCTGACACAGTCTGAACAAAGATTTCCGGTGGAAGATGTCAGAAAATCGGAAAGCACGGCGTTGAATTTTGGGCGACATTCCGGACAACCCAGCGAATTGATATGTGCTTCAACATCGGAAACAGACAGTCTTGAAAATAAGGTTACCAGCAGAAAGATCAACTCGACATCAACCAGCGGAGAATCCACCCCAAAAATTTCAGCATTGATCTGGTAAAACTGTCGGTATCTCCCCTTTTGGGGCCTTTCCCTCCGAAACATGGGGCCGATGGTAAAATATTTTTGGACCGGATCCTTTGAATACAGTTTATGCTGGATGTAGGAACGACAAACAGATGCGGTTGCCTCTGGGCGCAGGGTGATGAGACTCCCTTTTCTATCCGGAAAGGTATACATTTCTTTTTCCACAATATCGGTGTCTTCACCAATGCTCCTGGCAAACAGTTCCGTACGTTCCATAATCGGAATACGAATTTCCTTAAAACCGAAATCTTCAAAAAGAGACCTGGCGGTTTTTTCGATATACTGCCAGAGTTCTACTTCCCCGGGAAGGATATCTTTAAATCCTCTGATTAACTGTATCATCCGTTATTTTTTTTCCCAGCGCAAAAGTTCTGTTACCTTGCTCAGGGTGCTTCCTTCTTTGATTTCTTCCCGGATGCGGTTTTCCTTCTCAAGTACGTCCATGCTCCGGTTGGCATACTCTACTGCAATGGCACGCGGCAGTACGACAACTCCATCATAGTCGCCCAACAGCCAGTCTCCGGGTTCTATGCGCATATTGCCCACCGTCACCGGCACGCCGATCTCTCCGAATCCTTTAGGCTCTCCTGCATTGGGCATGACAAGTCTGCTGAAAGCCGGAAATTGCATATCTATGATTTCCGGACTGTCTCTCAGGGCGCCGTCAATGACCACCCCGGCCAGGCCCTTTTGCACGGCCGAATGGGTTGCCAGTTCTCCCCAGAGAGCCGGCCCCGCGCCACCGGCGTCGATGACGATAACATCACCGGGTTCAGCCACATCAATGGCCTGAACCGGTTTCGCCCAATCTCCCGGATACGTTCTTACGGTAACTGCACGACCCACCATCCGGATGCCGGGGAAAAGCGGTCGAATTCCTTGCAAAACTCCACCACGGTGCAGGGCATCGGAAAGATTAGGCGACGATACCAGCTCCAGAATTTCCTTTATTTGAGCTTCTCCCTTTCTCTTAAAAAGGGTGGTACTTATGCTCTTACCGGTATCGATTCCCTGGCGGATATCCCGGGTTGCCTGTTCAGGGTCCATGGCCTTGCTGATGGCGCCGCCAACAATGACTATAGAGGCACCGGCCTCCACCGCCTTGGCAGCGGTTTCGGAATTGATACCCCCGGCCACTCCCACCGGAATTGTCAATGCCTGGCTGACCTGTCGTAAAATATCGAAAGGATCTTTTCCTTCCATTTGTTCGTCAATGGCGCAATGGACCGTTACAATGTCTGCTCCTAAATCCTCAACGAATTTGGCTCTCGAAACGACGTCTTGAACCGCTATCATATCAACTACAATTTTGGCGCCATAGTTCTTTCCTGCCTGGATGCACTCCCGGATGGTTGCATCGCTGGATGCGCCGAGCACATCCACTATATTAGCACCCGCTTTGGCCGCAGTTTCAACCTCAGTTCGACCGGCATCCATGATCTTCATATCTGCCACAATGGTTTTGTCAGGGAAAAGCTTGCGAAGTTCCCGAACGGCGTGGAGGCCTTCGCTTTTGATGAGCGGCGTACCTGCCTCAAGCCAGTCAACTCCGCCGGCAATGCCGGCCTGGGCGTTTTTCAGAGCCCGTTTCAAATCCACAAAATCTAATGCCAACTGCAGAACTGGTTTCATGTTTCCTCCTTTATTCAATGACGGTATGTCGTGACGAAACGCTCCCGACATCTTTTTTTCTTTTTTGGTAAATTTTCAGAACAATTACCTCTAAGAAAAGAAAGGCAGATTGTTCAAACAGGGAGCCGGCCATCTGCAATGAATGGGGCTCACCGTCACGGCAAAGTTTGGTGGTTCCGGGAATATGAATGCTTATATCAACAAGCGAGGCGATTCTTGATTCCATATTTCCCAGAATCCCGTAAGTTTTGGCATGGTATTTTTTAGCACTTTTTACCGATTCTAAAGTCGACGGCGTCTCTCCTGATCCGCTCAGGACAATGAGCAAATCATCGCGGGTAATGGCTGGGGTGATGGTTTCACCGCAAAAATACACAGAAAAGCCCAGGTGCATCAGGCGCATACAAAAACAGCGAAGGATAAAACCGGCTCTTCCTTGAGCGGAAAAAAAAATGGATTTAGCATCCAAAATCCTCCGGATAAAATCTTGTGCGGCTTTATCACTCAGGCTTTGCACCAGGGACCGGTTTTCCTCCAGGACAGCCTCGATCATTTCCCGGATGGTGAACTTTTTACCATTTTTATAAATTGTCGACATCAGATGATATTTCAGGCCAACCCTTTGATACTGTATAGTATAAACTTGACGGTCTCGTAAAAAGTCCAACTTCTGCGTTGTGCTGCATTTCGTAATCATTCAACGTACGATAAGTACGCCTCATGATTACAAAATTTGC
>MAXL01000509.1 GCA_001751005.1 Desulfobacterales bacterium S5133MH16 | reverse complement strand
GACACTAAGAACGAATAACAAAATAAAATCCTTCGTGTCTTTGTGACTTTGTGGCAAATATTTTTTGTTCCGGATTGTTCAGGTTAGGGGCAAACAATTGCAGGCAAAGATAACAAATATTCGTTTTTTCCTGATTGCGGCCATCACGGTGACACTCCTGGCGCCTTTTTTACCGGGCTGCAGCAACAAACAGGAACAACATCGTGATATTGTTGAGCGGTATGTTGCCGCACCGGTTAAAAATGATGACATAACCCGACTCAACGAACAGCTGTTTTCCGCCGCCCAGATGAACGTGGATCCCAGTGACTACGTATTAGGCGCCGGGGACCTGCTTCAAATCACCGTGTTTGAAGCCGATAATCTTAATACAACGGTCCGCGTCAGTTCACGGGGTCATGTCACGCTTCCGCTTCTTGGCCAAATCCGGGTCAAAGGGTTGACCGCACGCGAAGCCGAGATAAAAATCGAAAATCTTTTTCGGTCAAAATATATTAAAAATCCCCATGTCAGTGTGTTTGTTGAAGAGCATTTCAGCCAGCGGGTGACATTGGTGGGGCAGTTTAAAAATCCCGGAACATATGACTATGTTTCGAAACAACGCCTGCTGGACGTTATGGCCCTGGCCGGCGGTCTATCCGATAAGGCCGGAAGAACCGTCCAGGTCCGGCGTCGAGAAGATATTCCCGGCAAACCCAATGTTTTCGTGGTTGACCTGGACCGGCTCGTCGAGGAAGGCCGGACAGAACTAAATATTGAGATTAACGGCGGAGACGTTATATTTGTTCCCAAGGCCGGCAATTTTTTTGTTGACGGTGCGGTTCGCCGCCCCGGATCCTACCCGATTCGAAATAAAATGATTCTCAGGGAAGCTTTGACTGCCGCCGGCGGAATTGCCCCTTACGCTCTCAAGGATTCCTTTGTATTGATCCGCTATTTTAAGGACACGGGACGTAAAGCCCTTGAACTCGAAAATAATCCGGAGAATCGAGAAATGAAAATACAGGACCGGGATATCATCGTCGTTAAATCCAGCACCTGGGGCAAACTGGTTCACGGAACAGGGATAAATATCGGAATTCCCGGATTCGGGTTCGGGTACCGTGATCCTGAATGGAGATATTGATGGTTTGGCAAGAATAATAAACCATTGGCTTTGGATTTTATTTGGGGTTTGGAGCTTGTAGTTTGGAATTTATTTGAGATTTGATGCTTGTGATTTGTTATTTCTCTCCGAGCCGGAGGCCGGTTTATCCGGGTTAGGAATTGTGGGTTAATAATCCAACCGCCTGACCTGAAAAGAGTCTCCGTGCGCCACTAGCTCCATGGCTATGGGGCCGCTGTTTTCCAACCATTTTTTGCTTTTAACTAATCTGGCCCGGGCATGAAAGATCCCCTCGATTCTGATGGCCCCGGTCCCTTCCTGAATGGCATACCTTTTGAGTTCAATCCGGTAATTCATGGAATCAACTCTTTCAAAAGTGCGGCGATATTGGTCCAACCGAGACGTAAACGATTTCCCTTTTTCCATGGCATCCGGCGTAAAAAAGGTGGCAAACTGATCAAGGTGTTCTTTTTCATAGGTTCGGCAGTACTTGGTTAAAAAAATTTTTAGATGGGAATGCAAATCTTCAGGTTCTGAAACCGCCGTTACCGCTGGTTTTTGAGCCCTGTCAGAAGATTTAGCCATTACCCGAACCGACTGCTTCTTAGAAGGCGCAGAAGCAACCTTGTTTACTTTAGGAACAACTATGCGGTCTTTTTGCGGAGAAAGGTCTTTTTTCTCTAAAACATCAAGTTTGGCTCGGTCTTTGTCAACTGTCTTTTTCTCCACCAAAACCGATTTTGTTTTTGGCGGTTTGGTTTTTGGCGGTGTGGTTTTGGGTTTCTCGAATTCAATTTTAGGGACAGCATCAAGCGCTTCCGGCTCCTTATGGCCGCCTGAAGTCACCCGTATATCCCCTAAATCGGCAACCCGCACGGACGGCACAGAAGCTGGAATTTCCTCTTTCTTTGTGTCAATTTCCTTTTTCAGTTCGGGTTCAGGGGTTTTTACCATATAATGACGGGAATCCTCCGCTTTCCCGATTCCCGCCCTGTCAGGAACAGGGTACGCTTTCTTCTCCGGCACCGGCGGAACGGTTGTTCGCAAGTCATTTTTCTCTTCAAGTTGTCCGGGGACAGTGGTCTTGCCTTGCATTAATGCCTGGCTTGAAGAGGGCGTTGTCCTTGTCTTTACCGGACTATAAAAAAAATATCCGGCAAGAAGGCCAACCACAACAAGCAGGACAATACGTGTTACCACAGAAATGTTACGATTTTTTTTATGCCGGGGTCTTTCCTCCCTCTGTATATCGGGAATCTTAGGTTTCGACTCACTCTCATTACCAAAATTATCGGCATCCTTCTGTATATCGGAAATTTTACGTTTTGACTCACTCTCATCAGCGGAATTATCGGCATCCCGCTGTATAACGGAAACTTTAAGTTTTGATTCGATCTCATCAGCGGAATCATGGGTATCCTGACGCATATTCAAGTTCGATATCTGAAGTTCTTCCTTGCACTCTTTAATAATATCTTCGGTTATGATTAGAATCTCCCTGACATAGCCACTCAACAGGGCATGGTCGCAGATAATATTTATCAGGCGGGGATAGCCGTTGGAAAAAGAAAAAATTTCTTGAATCGCGCCCGAACTGAAAATATGTGCTCTGGCACCGGCGATTTGAAGTCGATGCCGGGTATACGCTTCCGTCTCAATTATCGTCAAAGGCTCGATGTGGTACCTGATTGCAATTCGCTGTCTAAGGGCCCTGTTTTTATATTCCTTCAATATATCGATGAATTCATTCTGCCCTACAAAAAAAATATTCAGAAGTCTGACATGCTCATCTTCAAGATTCGATAAAAGCCGGATCTCTTCAAGCAGTTCACTGGTAATCCGCTGGGCTTCGTCAATGATCAGCAATATTTTTTTATTCCTGTCACGGGCTTCTTTTAGAAATCGCTTGAAGTAAATGAGAAACTCACCTTTGCTGTCAAAGGTTTCCCCCATGTTAAATGCAACCGAAACAATATTAAAAAAATCTAATACTTCCAAACTCGGATCGTAAATGGTTGCAACCATTGTATCATCCCCGAGACTTTGGATAAGAGCGTTAATGAGCGTGGTCTTGCCCGTTCCCACGTCACCGGTAAGGGCAAGAATTCCCTTGTTCTCAACAATGGCATATTTCAAGGTCGCAAGGGCTTCTTTGTGCTTTTCGCCAAGCCAGAGAAAATCCGGATCCGTGCTCATCTGAAAAGGTTTGGACTCCAATTTATAATGAGAAAGATACATGGGTTTCCTTTAATTTTTCGGTTATGCCGTCAGTTCCTTACTTTTCTTTTTATTATCCCTGGTGCTGCCATAGCTGTAATAACTATAGTATTTATAGTAGGATTGATATCCGAAGCGCTTGCTGAGATTAACCTTGTTGATAATACATCCTAAAATCTTTCCCTGGGAGTTGAGCACGCTCTTTTTAAAATGAAGCAAGGCATCACGGGTGGTTTCACCCATGCTGCTTACCAGAACCACTCCACCCATAAGCCGCGAAATAACCAGGGCATCGGCAAAACCCAGATAGGGGGGTCCGTCCACAATCAAGCGATCAAAACGCCGGGTCAGGGTTTGCACCAGCATTGCAAAACGATCCGAGGCCAGCAACTCAACCGGGTTTGGCGGAACCGGTCCTGCCGGTATAAAACACAGGTTGGATATACCGTTTTGGCAGACCAGACCTTTGCTGCTGACCCCTGCCAGGAATCTTGAAAGACCGGGACTGGAGGTATCATCCGGGTTCTGGAAAAACTTGTGGAGTCTGGGCTTACGCATGTCCGCATCAACCAGAACCACCCGTTCCCCGGCTTCTGCAAAAGCCAGGGCAAGGTTGGCCGCCATAGTGGTTTTGCCTTCCGACGGCTTGGTGCTTGTCAAAACAAAGCTTCCGGCCCGGGAAGCGGCCCCGGACAGCTGGATCGACATTTTGGTGCTTCTCATGGCTTCGGACAGGGGCGCCCGGGGATCTTTTACAAAAGTATGTTCAACCGGAAACTCGTTGGTTTTGGACAGAGGCGCCACCCCCAGAATAGGAATATGAAACCGGTCGGAAATCTCATCAGGATTGGTTATGGTATCGGTAAAATATTCCAGGAAAAAGGCGAGACCTAAACCGCCCATCACACCAACCACAATGGCCAGGAGCAGATTCAATTTAACATTGGGTTTAAACGGCTTGATGGGGAGCATGGCCTTGTCAATAATATGAATATTGCTCGACGATACCCCGACCATGGACTCAATCTCTTTGGTTCGCTCCAGCAAGCTCTGGTAGATCCCTTTATTGGTCTCCACTTCCCGGGCCATAATTTTATACTGGGTAGCCCGCTCATTCAGGTCAATGGCCCTTTTTTTCTGTTGCTCTACACGGGCTGCCATGGTTTTCACCTTTTGCAGACCGACCTTGTATTGGTTTTCAATTGCCAGAAATACTTTTTGTTCCTCGATACGGATTCGGTCGTCAATACTGTTCATCTTCATCTTTAAAGCCTTGACCGTCGGGTAGTCATCGTGGAAGGTAACGGTTAAGTCCTCGTATTCGGATCGCAGCCGGGCATATTCGGCTTTTAAGCTTGAAATTGCCTGGTT
>MAXL01000508.1 GCA_001751005.1 Desulfobacterales bacterium S5133MH16 | reverse complement strand
TCACGCTCAAGATAAGTTTGGTAATAATTTTTCAGCCAGTCCTGAGGATCAAGTTTTTTATCGTGAATACGTGGATAGAACCCCTGGAACAATTGACTATTCAGATCTATATCCGGAATTCCTTGATCAGTCGGAAGAGTCAGGCCTATCTGATCCGCCGGCAAAGATGGAATCCCGGCAAGTTCATCCCGAGAGAGTGGTAATAAATGAAAAATGGCACAACGGCCAGCCAGGGTCTGACTGATACTTTTTAATAAAAGGAAGTTTTGAGAACCGGTGAGAATGAACTGCCCTGTCCTGTTTTTTTCATCAACTATTGTCTGGATATAGGAAAAGAGTTCCGGTGTCCGCTGCACTTCGTCAAGAATGACGTTTTTTCTAAATTGCTGCAGGAAACCACGCGGATCTTCAAGGGCAAAAGAACGAAGTTCCGGATCTTCAAGTGAGACATAATCGTAAGTCTTGAAAACTGCACGAACCAGGGTAGTCTTTCCTGACTGACGCGGCCCGGTCAAGGTGACGACAGGGTACTGTTTTGCAGCTTTTTTTAATTTTTTTTCGAGTGCCCGTTTAATCACAACACAACCCATGCAAATTGAATATTTAAAATTAAACTATCGCACATCGTGCTGGATTGTCAAGCAGGATAATTGTCCTTGTAAATCGGATCATTTTTGAAAATCAAGGGGAAGAGGAAGTCTCTTGCGGACATTTCCTCCAGGGAAAAGAAATCTGATGTCGGCCGTGACTTTCTCGTTTGGAAATTTATGGGCGCTCTGCCAGAATCCTTTAAAATAACGCCTGCTATCCGGCAATATCAACCCGCTTCCGCTTTCCAGATTGACTCGATCAATTACCTTGCCCTGTTCATTACGCAAGGTAATCGAACCTTTTGCCTTGATATGTGTAGTGCCGGTATTCTCAAGCATAATTCTCATTGAAAGCGGGTTTTCAGCAGAATAAGGCCCAGGGTTAACTTCTGCGGATATTATACGTCCCTGGTGAGATCCTGTTCGGCTGATTTCGCCGATAAAAAGTGTTGCCAACCGGGCACCAAGCACAATTCCGCCTGATCGTCGTTTTTGTTTTTTGACAGTTTCAGGCCTTGCATAAAAAACAACCGCAAAATACCCGCCGCCAAGCTTGCCTCGCGGCATATTTAAAACAGCTCGAACAGTATGCCTTTCCCCTGGCTCAACCTTAAAGGATGTGGAATCTAATTTTACATATTGGGCCCAATGATGAGCTTTTCCGTCCGACAAAACAAGCTGCGATGCGCCGTTCGGATCCAACACAAAATCATGTACAGACATGCGAACTTCAAGTGGCGATGTTCCCTGATTGTATAAAGAAAGAGGAAATACTTTCACAGCGCCCTGAACCGCATCGAACTCAATAACTGAAGGGGATACCGTAAAATTCACTGTTCCGGCTTTTGCACTGTAGTCTGTAAGAAAAAGAAATAACGGGATAACAAGCAGGAAAAGGATTTGCGATTTGATGGTGGTCATCTTTGTGTGATTATAAAAATTCATTTTATGGAATATCGGAAGTAATAAAGCTAAAATTTGCACTATATTTGCCGGATTTATCAGCAATAGTTGTGTGGAGACAAAATAAGAGCGCCAGTTCTTTGATTTCGCTTCCCTCTTGCTGTTGAAGCAATGCAATATCTTCTGTAAAAGGCTGGTCAGGGCTGCCATTGATGGAGAGAAATAATCTTTCAACAGGAATGTTGTGTTTGCCTCCTTCCGACTTTAAATTTTCCACATGTATTTTTACGATTTTTGTTGGGTCGTTTGTTCTAAGTTTTACAAGCAAAGCAAAAGGAAGCAGAAGCGCCTTTTCGTTCTTTTTCACACTTTGCGTGGTTCTGTTTTTTGCAAAAGCAATATATCTCGGATCAATATCCGGCAGTTTTTCCCATTCTATATGAACATTTGATTTTATTTTTGCTTTTACCGCAAGACGAACCAGTGGATCATCCTCTGCGTACGCCAGCGGAACAACAGGTAACGTCAAAATAGAGACTATTATTAAGCTTCGCAATATATTCATTATGGACTGGAAAGAAATGAGAATATAATATCGCCACGATACGTGCCCGGGAGGTCTTCCCATGCAGTGGTCAGACGAAAATTAAGAGTAAAAGCGGTGGGCGGTCTTGCCGCCTCCCCTTCAATGAGCAAACGGCTTTCGCCCAAATCTTTAAAATCATTTTCATCATTTATAGAAAAGGCAAGTCTTGATGAAGGAAGCGGAGAAGCTTTGTCTGATTCAGGAATCAATTCGTTTGCCTTTGCATGAACACTCCATTTTGATTGATTGCTTCCCACTGTAATCGAAACACCTTGATTGGCATCATAATCGCCTGGCTCACCTTTAATATCGAATGCAATTTCATTTACAGACAGCTTTACGCTTGTATACGGAGCAACCACAGCCGTAACAGAAAGCCTGGCCACTTCTTTCCACTCGCTATAGTCTTCAGCAGCGGCAAGAAACTGTATCCATAAAATTCCGGATATTATAAAAATAGCAGCAAGGGTTTTGGTTTTCATGTACTTAACCTCCTCTGCATCCATTATGGAGAATTTGAGATCATAAATCTAAAAGTTCCTTCATAACGACCCGGACGATCTTCACGTTTAGATTCAAATGCCAATTCTATTGTCGCAACCTTTCGGTTTGGTCCTGGGCCGCCCCTGGCCACCTCGAAAGGCTTGTCTAACCGATGCCACGACAATGAATCGTCCGGCGATAATTGTCTCACATAAACACGGCTTGTATTTATTTGTTCGGTACCACCTTCCCTTGTTAAAGATTCTGTCATGCAATAAAGATGCCATTGTCTGCTGTTTGAGGCCACAAAAATCTGAATTTTCTCAACAATTGGAGACTTCATATCAGAAGGTATGAGATCAAATTTTGCCGGATTGAGAGAAACAATAGTTTTTTGCAGAACCGTAACCTGGATCGGGACTTCACGCTCGCCGCTGTTGGAGACCATACGAGTGTTATAAACACCGGGGATGTTGTCCCAATCAATTTCAACGAAGAGCAAAGCCTCTGTCCGCTCATCCCCAGTTTTCGAAAGAACTGTCCGGAACTTATCAAGCGGCTGGAAATTGCCGGTATAAGGTGTTTTGATCTTAAATTTTGCCGGCTGTAAATTACCGCCCGGTCCCTCTGCCGGGAGAATTTTGTACATAACCGGATTTGAAAGCCCCTTGCCGATAAAGACCAGTTTTTGAAGCGATGAAGCCGGCATAGTTGCTTCAAAGGCCAGAGATATGGGTACAACGACGACCTCGGCAAAAGCGGTATTCCTTCCGCCGGTAAGGACTAATATAGCCAGACTTATTATGAACCCCCTGAAGAATGTTCTGTTTTGTAAAATTTTTATCTTTATTGGTTTCATGCTATGTTTGCATTATAAGCAAAAATCGTTCCAACAATTGATTTATGTCTGATTTATGAAACTATTCTTCCATGGGGGTAAATTGAAACTCTTCTTCAGATTCCTCTTTTTTATAAGACTCTTGTTCTTTACCCTCCAGCACTTTTTTGTTTTCTCTTGCAATTGCCAGGGCTTCTTCCGACATTTCGCGGGCAATTCGGGCTGTATCCAGGGTTTCAGTCAGCCCCTTGACTATTGCCTTGTTCATACCATCAAGCCTGCCTGATAGAATGGATAATTTCTCCATGTATTCTTTGCTCAGCCTTGCGTCGCGTTCCTGCAAAACTTTTTCCGTCTGCTCCTGGATGCGGAAGGTGCTTGCGCATCCTGCTGTAAGCCATAAAAACAGAACTATAAAAAACAAGGTCATTTGTCTTAATTTCACAGATAATTCTCCTTTTCCATATCGGGAATATTTTCATTCAGTATGATAGGAGTAATAAAAATCATCAGATCGCGTTCCTGCCTGTTTTTGCTTTCCATACCAAAAACAGTGTTATTAATGCCCGGGATATTATCCAAACCGGGTATGCTTTTCCTGGCCCCGTCTGATTGCTTTTCTAAAAGCCCTCCGATGACAATTGTTTCCTGATTCTTGACCACTACTGTAGTGCTTACGCTACGCCTGGTTAGAACCGGAAGTGGTTTGCCTGTGGCACCTGTTTCCCCGGCTTTGGATATGGTTCCGACTTCTGCTTTGTGTATAGTAAGGCATATTTCACCATTAACGGAAACTCGCGGGGTAATTTCGAGTATGACACCGGATGTCATCTCCTTGGTAGTAACCTGGAGATAGTTTTCAGGGCCGGAGACAATTGAAAATATTTGTTCGGAGCTAATATTAATAACTGCCTTTTTTCCGTTAACTGTCACCACCCTGGGAGTGGCCCAGACTTTTGCCTCTCCGGATTCCACCAAGGCATGAAAACTTGCGGCAAAATTGTTGGTAAGAAGATCTGCCGGATGTTTCAGGCTAAATTTAAACCCGGATTCAATAGAGGCTGACAGATCCAGTTTTTCTCCTCCTATCCTCACTCCGGCCTCTAATGACGGCCACCAGTCAAAGCCGAGAGTCCTTTTAGCGCTTGAGGTCAGATCGACAATAAAAGCCTTGAGCATAATCTGGCCCGGTTTGCTGTCAATCACAGCAATATCATCACATATACGTCTCAATATACAGGGTGGAGAAGTGATCACTATTATATTATTATTATCATTTACCTTAATAAAAGGTTTGTAATCATCTGATAATAGATCAGCTATTTCGCCAGGTTTCATGTATACGGGTCGAATCAGTTTTGTCTTGCTCAAATGTTTAAACGTGGGGTTGTCGGTCTGGGGAAACCCCACAAGATAATAGCCATCCATTTCACGACTGGAAAAACCGCCTGGAAGCAGCAACTTCATCAGGGACTCATCCAGCGGCGTATTTTCAAACTTGATGTTTACAGTGCCCTGAACCGTGTCATCAATAATAATGGGAATATTGGTTTGTTCGGATATTTCATTCAGCGCCTCGCGGATATCTGTCTCGTAAAAGACATTATTAACCCTCACGCCATCTCCAAGTCCGCGGATTGCAACTTTTTTTAAATCTCTGCGACGATAACCCCGCCTGGCAAGTTCGGCTCGAACAGCAAGCAGTATTTGCCGTCTTTCGTTTCGTTCGGCAATTCGCGTTGCTGCCTGGTCGACAGGAAACAGTTTATCCTTATTTATTCCATAAGCCCCATGTCCGGTATAAGTTTTCAGATATTTTAAGACATCGCCCTTTATAGGGAATGCATCCGGTTTTTTATCCGGGACCCCGAAAAGCCGTTTTATCAAAAAATCAAGCTGTTTTTCAGGCGAGGAACCATTATTCACAGGTTCATGTTCAACCTTGACAGGCGCTTGCGCTTTTTCGGAATGGCTTTTGGATTTGGTTTCAGTTTTTCTTTCCACAACGACAATATCGGAAAAGCCGTCAGAACGCAGAATTGCTTTTTGGACTAACGCCTCATCCCTTGCGGCAAACGGCCCCACACAAACCCTGTGCCAGAGTCCTTTATCAGGAATCCGGATTTTCTGGATAAAGGCCTTGTAATTCTGCTGGATCAGGTTGTCGAAATATTTTTGCGCATTTTTTTTATTCTTGAAGGAGCCCAGCATAAGGCCGAAATCAGCGTGCGCTGTTGATGTAAATAACAAAATCAGCAGTAACAAAAATATAATCCTGGAAAGATATTTATTCATCTATGTCTTCAAATCTTTTTTCACAAATATTATGATTTGCTCAGTCCGGTTTATTTATGCTTCTCCGGCCCGAGTACTTCAAAAACTTCCCACAGGGGAATCTTTAGATCCTCCATAGAAGCTAAAGGCAAAATTTCCATGGATCCGACTATATCCGCTTTGCCGTAAAGTCCATCTTTCCCCAATAGAAAACGCTCTGCATATAATAAAAGCGGATCAATAATAATATATTCTTTTACCCCGTATATTTCATACAGCTTCTTCTTTTCCCTTTTATCCTTAATGGCTGTACCGGATGACAACACCTCAACAATCAGATCAGGAGCGCCCTGGATATTGGCTTCGGTAATTTTCTTTTCATCGCATACAACAAAGACATCGGGCTGTACTACATTGTATTCGGACAAGACAACATCGGTAGGAGCAATGCCCACAAAACATTCATCTTTTTTTTTTGGATGTGTAGAAAGAAATATGTTTATGTTATTTACTATCTTTTGATGACGGACAGATGGTGCAGGACTCATATTATATGCCTCTCCGTCAATTAATTCCCACCGTTCATCATCCGGCCACCCAACATAATCGGCGTAAGTAAATTTTTTTTCCGTTTTTTGAGCTAAAGGCATAATTGATATCTCTTACTTAAGATAAGCGATTAGCTGTTAGCAATTAGCTTAAAAAATCAAATAGATAACAGATTCAGCTAAGAGCTAACAGCCAATTGCTTTTTATTTTGTGAGACTATCTTAAATTTTGTGAGACTATCTTAAATAAAGAGCGAATATCAAGCGTTTTCTTGGTTGGATTCGTAATATTCAATGTGAGTGGTTTGATCCTGCTGCCTTTAAGGTTCGGAAAAACTGTATTCCACACCTTCAATGATGAAAATTGAACATATATCTAATCTCCCAATTTGTCCCCAATATCAGTAAGTTATCTAATGAGTGTCATTGTTTTCCTTGTCGGCAGTGTTGGATATTGAACATCAGTTACAATCACTTACAGGAATGAAACCTTGTGTTTCCCTGATCTTGCCTGTGAGCCATGTTGGTTTTTGAACACTATTTGTCGGCCAGCCATAAAAAAATCTCTTATTTTTAAAATCAACCAGGATAGTGCTGATAAGTGCTTGATAATACAGCTTATTATGCTCACATTGGAACATGGCACGGTTTCTGCTTTAAAGAAAGCATACAGCGAAAAAAACAGAATAACCTGACAAACATCTAAATAAAAAAACTAAGAAGATGAAAGAAAAAAGGCAACGAAAAGACAAGAGATAATAAACACTATTGAACGGTTTTTGGAAAGTATTATTTAAACACATTTTTTACAATAAAAGGAGGCACGCAAAATGAAAAGAAACTTCAAGAAAAACTTCAAGAATGTAATGGCAATCGTGGCAGCTTTGGGTATGATTTGTATGGCAGGGCAGGTAATGGCTGCAGGTGATACTGATGATGTGATATTCACCTTGGATAACCCCCCATACCTCGCTATAACCGATATCTCTGATCCAGCGACGGTGGCTTTAAATACTACTGACGGTGTCGGTACTAGCCAAGTGACTGCTATGTGGACAGTAACGAGTAACAGTGGGTATGATATTAACTTTACATCGCCAGCTAGTAATTTGAAAGCAGATGGTCAATCTAATACTTCTCCGGAATTCTTCAAGCTTGACCAAGATGCTGCTGGTAATGACCTTACTAGTTGCGACGTGTTGGCTACAGAGTATGGCATAGAGATCGGAGGCTCAAACGTCTCGACAGAGACTGCCGCAATATGGGGAGGCGGCAACGCTGCTCCGGCCGGTACATCAGCCAATCTGATTTTGGCGCTGCAAGCAACTAATAGCCCAGACCTGGCCATCGGCAATATTTTGGCAGGTGATGATGACTTCGGTGCGACATTCGTACAGCTTACGGCAGAGGGTACGAGTACCATTAATGATCAGGCCGGCGACTATACAGTCTCGGTTGTACTCACAGCGACTACCGATAGTGATTGGGACTAAATTCGGATAAAGCTGATGTTTGAAAAAGGGGGGCGTTCAGCCCCCCTTTTTTTTATTGTATTGCACTGTAAAAAGTCCTGATATATAATTTTGAGTGAAATTATATCTGAAAATCCTTTAGGGCTCGCTAAGCACGGAAAAGATTACCGGAAAAGATCACAGGATGAGAAAACATATATGTGTAACCACAACAGTTTTGACGATCATTGCAATGTTCTTTGTGCAAGGACTTGCATTGGCACAGGATCCGACCATAAGCGCTGACATACCCCAGACCCTGTCTGTATTTGGTGAAGGATTCAACTATGGTGAAATCATAGGGGCCATATTTACCGTTACCAGCAATGACGGGTTTGACGTAAGTTTTTCAGGTGACTCCCCGCAAGACGACTATGCTGTTGACGGCAATTATGGCTGCCCTGTATTTACCAAGCAGGATCTGGATGCGGCCGGCAACCTTGTTTCAAATAAATATGATCATTTGGAAACGAACTTTGGCGTGAAGATAACCGATTATATATCAGTAGAAACTGGAAATACCTGGGGTGGTGACGAAAGCGCCACCGGCACGCCGGCAAATTTGGTGCTGTACCGTGATGTGGCGGGATGTCCGGATGCAGCCATTGGCAGGATCATGCCGAGTGGGGGCACAGCAAAAATTCATCTTTACGCCAAAGGCGTTGCCTCAAATGACAGGCAGGCAGGCGACTATTCGGTGACCGTGACATGCACAATCACTGCCAATCCAGCCCCATAATCCTTGCTTAGGAACGGGGACGAAATAACTTCCCCAACTATGCATCACAGCTTCAGGCCATCTTTGCCCGATCTCAAATCACAAAAATATCAAAATAGCCCGCT
>MAXL01000507.1 GCA_001751005.1 Desulfobacterales bacterium S5133MH16 | reverse complement strand
CTGGGCATTTCACTTTCATTTAAAAACACCTTTGTCTGTTTCATCATATTTTCTCCTTTCCAGTTAAAAAAAAACCATGGAGAAAACCCCATGGCGCGTTTACAAAATAAAAAAGCCATGGAAAGTTTCTCCTTACCCACAGCTCTTTATGATTCCTAAAATATTAAATATGTGCAGGCAGGCTCAATTTAAAACCTGCCACCACCAAAATAGCAATGTTGTGTTTATGTTAGTACTCACACTTTATTCCTCTTTATTAACAACGAAAGATTCTTTACTACAAAGATATGTATCGTGTCAAGACAAAACTCCATAAAATATTCGGGTTGGCTTATTTTACCGTCAGTGCCAGCTTTTCCAATATTTCATCATATTGATCAATCAGATTTTCCCAGGCAAAACGGTTCATAGCTGCGGAAAGATTTTGGCATTTTATCTCGAATTGCGGATAATTTGAAATAAAAAAGCAGAGTTTTTCAACCAGTTCTTTCTGGTCTTGATAAAAAAAATCATCATGGAAAGCCTTTGGAATGATTTCCGGGTAGGAGAGCCGGTCAGGCAAAAGAGGAATGCAACCGTAACGGATCGCTTCAATCACAGAAATACCGAAGTTTTCCTGTTTTGCGGTGCTGATAACGATTGTTCCCTGCATAAGCCATTCACGGTATTTTTTTCTAGATGTTTCATAGCCGTACCAGACCACCCGGTTTTGGTAACGTTCTTTGGCTGCAATAAATTCTTTTGGGACCACCTGAAAGTTTTCTCCGAGCAGAGCGAGGCGGAAATTCAAACCCCGTTCCAGCACAGCATCAAGAGCATCAAAGAAATCTTTGGGATTTTTATCAAACTCCCATCGGTGATTCCAAATTATCAACGGGGGTAAGTCGATTGGCGGCATGGAACGGACCCACTCTCCTTGAGCCGGAAAACGGCACCCCGGATAGAGGACATGGGCTTTATTGCGTATCTCATCGACCACCCATTTGGGTTGGTATTCGGGCATCATATTCAAAAAATCGGGAAGCTTCCTGAAAAAAGCATTAAAATGGGTATGAGAATTAAAAAGAACCTGGTCTGCGGCCAATGCCGTGGTGATGTCGGTAAAACCAAACTGAAAATCCATGCGTTCACCGGGTGCCAGAGGATAGGTAAGCTGATTTTCATGGAAATAGACCAGCGAGGGAAGAGGGGGTAGTCTCCAAAGCGATTTAAGGTCCGACAGGCTCATCAGATCTGTGGTGATTAACCCGTCGTACTCCTTAAGAGAAGGGATTTGTTTTACAAAGTATAAGGCAGCTCCCCGCATTCGCCACTTCCAGAAACGGGCGGGCAGGGTAACCAGGTCAATTTTGTGTCGGGAGTGTGAAACCAGGCCCTGGGCAAAATCTTTGTGTGATCCGCCGAAGAAAGGTTCCAAAAATAGAAATTTCAAATGATTCTCTACAGGCTAAAACGGTTCATGTAAAATCCGAGATAGTGTCCATCCATAATTGAGATAGTTTGTTCAAGATCAAGGAAGGCGAAGATTTTAACCGCAGGAATACATTGAGTATTTTGAGGATTGAAATCTGAGCCTGACACAGAGATTGGGCAAAATAGCCATTTATGGATGGGCACGAGCTAGAAGACAAATTTAAAGGCAAAACAAACCCCTTTGTTCTCAACATCGGCTGAAAGGTTAATTTTAGCATTATTTTTCAATTTTTCAATAAATTGACCGGTTTTT
Organism: Desulfobacterales bacterium S5133MH16; assembly: GCA_001751005.1. Taxonomy (GTDB): domain Bacteria; phylum Desulfobacterota; class Desulfobacteria; order Desulfobacterales; family UBA11574; genus S5133MH16. The sequence continues at coordinate 11,765 of MAXL01000507.1, read as the reverse complement.
TTCCGATTGTATTTGTGTGCACTGGCTACGGCGCCGTATATATTACCGGCATAGAAACCGAATTCAACAAAAGCAATGACTCCGCCAAGTGCATTGTTATCGTTATCAAAAGACTTATACGCCGCTAATATCAGACCGCCGTTAAGCAAAAATGCGATTAGAGCATCCTGGTATCTTTCACAGTAAAGATATCCCGCCCCGGGAATTATGGATAAAAATCCTGCCAGGTCGGGTTTTTTTTGTGGAATTGATCTTTCCTTGTTAAGTTCAGCATTAAGCCGTTCAAGTCGGTACTTATCTTTGTTTTTAGCACTTATTCTTGAAAAATAGAGCCTTGCTTTTTCCCAGGATGCTGTTTCAATGCAGATCCACCCTATCCTGTAGTAAGCTTCATCCTTTACATCTTCATCATGGGTTATTGTAATCAGATTGTTAAGATTAATAATGGCAGGTCCAAAGGTGTTAAGGTTGAGGTGGGCTTCACTGAGCATAAAATATGATTTTATAGAAAGTTCGGTATCAACATATCGATCGATTACGGCCCTGAAAGAATTTACGGCCTCTTTGAAATGCCTGCCAAGGTAATACGACATACCGATCCGGTACATTGCCGTCTCTACCCTCTGATCCTCCGGGAAGAAATAGATAAACCGATTGTATTCAGCAACCGCCATTAAATAGTTTTTGTTGGAAAAATAGTATTCTGCAAAATTAAACTGTTTGTCCGGATTTATTATAATAGAAGATTTGAGATCCGGCTCGGGATCGGCTCCGGCAAAACAATGAGAAAAAGGGATAAAAAGAAAAAATATGGTAACGAAAATAAATAATAGATAAACAAAGCAAGTGGTTCGAATGTGCATAATTTCGTTCTACTGCCACCAGAAATCGTTATTGTTTACCGGATCAAAGCTTAGCTTTTCACCATTTATCAAGACCGGGGGCGATAATTTTGTCTCGTCTCTGCCGCAACGCATCAGGCGGTCACTACACATAATCCATCCCAAAAAAGGACCATGTTTTTTAAACGCCTCGATACAATATTGTGAGCATGAGGGATACATGGGGCAACGATTGCCGTCAGCCCCTGAAATATAGTTTCTGTAAAATTTTATCGGATAAAGAACAGGGTCTGCCTGTTTTTCCGCTGTTCCGAACGAAGGGTTATGCCTTTTTGCAACGGTTACCTCCTGTCCGGCAAAACAAGTACTGCAACACGTATATAGAATGATAAAAAAAATAATAAAAAGTGTTTTTTTAATCATTGTTTACTGTTGATGGTCTCGTAAAAAGTCCGCTTTAGACGGTTTCGTAAAAAGTTCAAATTCAAGGCGTGCAAATTTTGGAATCATGAGGCGTACTTTTCGTACGTTGAATGATTACGAAATGCAGCACAACGCAGAAGTTGGACTTTTTACGAAACCGTCACTGTTGCGTAACCCGTATGACTTCCTCTATTGTAGAAGTACCCTTTAACACTTTTTGGATGCCGTCCTGACGCAGGGTAACCATATTCAGATTCAACGCCGCATCCTTTATCTGGCTCGAATCATAGGTTGTAAGTATAAGGCTTTTTAAACTGGAGTCCATAAGCATTATTTCAAAAATTCCGGTACGTCCCTTGTATCCCGTATGAAAACAGTTTTCACATCCATCCGCCCTGTAGATGGTGGTTTCCTGGAATTGATCCGGTGTAATTCCTATGCTTTCCAGAGTCGAATTATCGGGTGTATAAGGCTGTTTGCAATCCCTGCAAAGGACACGGATCAGTCTCTGGGCAACCACAGCTAAGACCGATGATGAAATTAAAAAAGGTTCAACGCCGATATCAACAAGGCGTGTAATGGCGCTTGCAGAATCGTTTGTATGAAGTGTGGAAAAAACAAGATGTCCTGTCAGTGCCGACTGAACCGCTATTGCCGCTGTTTCCTGATCCCGTATTTCGCCGACCAGAATAACGTCCGGGTCCTGCCTGACAATGGATCTCAGACCGCCGGCAAAGGTTAAGTTTATTTTTGGATTAACCTGTATCTGGCTGATCCCTTTGATCTGGTATTCAATCGGGTCTTCAATGGTAATAATATTTATGTCGGGTATATTGATGGATGATAAAATTGCATAGAGTGTCGTTGTCTTGCCGCTGCCGGTGGGGCCGGTAACAAGTATGATACCATTCGGGGATCTGACAAGGTTTCCAAGATGATCAAGTTTGTCGGAAGCAAGGCCCAGATCCGAAAGTGAAATCAAAGAAGCTGATTTGTCAAGAAGCCTGAGTACCAAACGTTCCCCAAAAGAAGTCGGAATGGTGGAAACCCGTACATCAATTTCCTGATTGCCTATTTTCACATCCAAACGACCGTCCTGTGGAAGACGTTTTTCCGCGATGTTCATCTTTGCCATGACCTTGATTCTGGAGATAAGAGCGGGCTGAACCCATTTGGGAGGAGATAGGAGGTCGTAAAGAATACCGTCAACCCGATAGCGCACTTTGAAACTGTCCTGGTAAGGTTCCATATGAATATCGCTTGCACGTGCTTTTACGGATTGGGAAATAATATGGTTCACAAGTTTTATGATCGGTGCGTCGCTGATGTCATCCAGAAGATCCGCCTTTTCCTCGATTTCACTGATGATGGCACTGCTGTCTTCTTCCATATCCTGGACAAGCTGTTCAGCGGAATCTCTGCTCAGGTCATAAGATATATTTATAGCAAAAAGAATTGCATCCTTTGTTGAAAGGATCAGTTTAAAATCATACGGTTCAAGAATCCTAATCAAGTCATCAAGGGGTTGGATGCAGGCAGGATCATTTATGGCGATGACCGCACCTGGATCGGGAAGGGTTTCTGTTGCATTCTCCGATTCGAGTTGAGGCAGGCTATGGTCAACACCCGATTCCCTGGTGTCGCTTATCAAAGGAATCATGACGTATTTTTTCAGAAATTGAATCGGAACATGGTTTATAAAATCTGTTTTGAAACTGTCAAGGGGGAGATCCGGCCAAAAAGGGATGCCGTATTGGATGCTCAACGCTTCAAGGAGTTGTTTTTCGGTAATGGTTTTTTTTGCGACCAGTATTTCCCCGAAAGACCCCCCTTTTTCAGTTTTTATCTTTTGAGCTTCTTTCAGATCTTCCTCCGAAACGCCAAAGGTTTCCTTGAGTATCTGTGTAAGAGGTTTTTGCATGCTGTTTCACGGTTTGATTGATTTTAAGGATCTCTCTAAGGCGGATTATTATCGTACATTTTGATATTGCCTTCTCTGATCTGGTCTATTTGATCTTTCTTTTTTTGAAAAATTCCTTCTGCTTCAGCAGGATTTTCTATTACGTGAGGTACAATAAACACAAAAAGGTTGGTCTTCTCACCTGCGCTTGATGTTGACTTGAACAGGAAATTGAGTAAGGGGATGTCTCCCAGACAAGGGACCTTGTATTCTGTTTTAGAAAAGCTGTCATCGATTAATCCGCCGATGACCACCGTACTTTTATCTTTTACAATCACGGTGTTGTCGATGGTGCGCTTTAAAGTTGTCGGACGGTCATTTTCAATGATGCTTGCCAGTTCGTCTAGTTTAGTTGATTCCAGAGAGATATTGAGTCGCACCAGCCGATCCTTGCTGATTTGAGGGGTAATCTTTAACGTTATGCCAACATCTTTATATTCATAGTAACTGTAATCTACATCTGCGTCCGAAGTGCCTGCTCTGGTTTGATAAGGGACATTTTTCCCAACCGTGATGGTTGCCTCTTCATTGTCAGTGGTCAGAATCTGAGGGGTCGAAAGAATATGAACATCTTTGTCCTTTTTAAAAGCCCGTACAACTGCACCAAGGTTGGGAAAGGTAATACCGGCAACGGTAACCGCTTCGCTGAATATGCCCAGGGAAAAACCTTGCTCAGGCAATGTTAAAGGAGATGGCAAAACACCGCCTGTTGTCCTAAATGAACCGCCAAAGGCCGTTTCTTTGTTGTCTATTGAGGTTTTACCTCCCGCTATCCATTCAACGCCGAGATTAAAGTCCTTTTCCACATTAACTTCCATGATAAGGCTCTCAATATAAACCATGGATCTGGGTATATCCAGTTTGTTAATGATCTCTTCAAGAACCAGGTAGTCCTCCTTGCCTGCCATGATAATCAGGCTGTTGGTTGCTTTATCTGCGGTTATTTTGGCTTTTTCCGAAACAAACGGGGTTTTTCTCCCTTCAGGTGCTCCACCCTTTTTCGTCGGCAGTTCCTGGAGAACCTTGGCCAGCTCCTCGGCATTGGCATTTTCAAGATAATAGACACGGATCTTCTCTTTTCCCCGAGGAGTTTTCCTGTCCAGCATGTGTATCAGTCTTTTAATCCTTGTGGTTTCAACCTCGCTGGCAAGGACAATTATCGTATTGGTTCGTTCATCGGCCACAAATTTGATTGCCGAGACTGAAGCTTGTGCTTTGGGCCTTGTTTTTGTTTTGAAAACAGAATCCAGAATTTTTACAAATTTTGTGGAATCAGCATATTCCAGCGGAATCACAGAGAGTTCCTCTCCCATACCGGTTACATCAATTGCTTTCAAGATTCGAAGCAACCGTGTTATGTTTGAATAGATATCGGTTACGATCAGCATGTTCGTGGGTGGATATGCGAGGATCACACTGCTTTTGGAAATCAAGGGAGCGAAAAGTTTTTTTATTTCAGTGGAATTTGCGAATTTCAAGGGTATCAGTTGTGTGACAACCCTGTCCGCCGGTGAAGCGGCCTCTTCTTTTAGACGTGTTTCAATATTTTTTGATCGTGCATCAGGAGATGGAATGATTTTAATCACTTGTCCGGCTTCAACCGTAGTATATCCGTGGACTTCCAGAACAGATTCAAAAACTTTGTAAGCTTCTTTGACAGAAATTTTGCTGGGTGAAATTATCGTTACTTTTCCTTTTACCCGTTGATCTACAACAAAATTCTTTGAGGTCAATTCACTGATAAATTTAATAAAAACAGAAAGATCCACATCGTTGAAATCTATGGAAATGAATCGTTCCGAATCCCCGGTTATCTCGGAAGCCGGGTTGGCTTTTAACATCTGTCCGGTTTTCCCGGAAACTTGAGCGATCGCATCATCGGCCAAGTGTACGGTCAGCAACAAAAAAAGCAGGACAAATAGATATATGATAGCTTTTAAGATATTACTGTATGATTTCATTTATTACTGATTATTCCATCCTTTATTGCATAACCCGATTTTTCACTAATGGTTTCTAAATTTTATTTTTTAAGGCAAGGTTTTTTTTAAAAAATCTAAAAGTTTTATATTATCATACATTTATAATTTATTCAATATTATAATTAATTGTTTTGGGCCGGCCTCTTCGTTTTATCTGAAGCTGCACGCTGGAAGATGACTGCAAGCTTTGATAGAATTTGAGGACGTCGTCTACGGATTCGATATTATTATTATTAACACCGGTGATGATATCCCCGCTTTTTAATCCCATATTATAGAAGATAGAATTCGGTCTGATCCCTGTTAAACGTAGGCCGTCAGGTTTACCATTCCTAAAATGAGGCCGTATTCTTACCTGTTTCATGAGATTGTTTACGTCTTTAACCGCTGATTCTATCCGGGAACGTTTTAATGTTATGTTCTGTGACGTTGCCATACCGGCTCTTTTTGAAACAATGCCTGTTTTCCGGCTGCCGCTGGCTTCCTCAATGTTTAGAATTTCGTCTTTGCCGTTGACCCGTAATATTACTTTTTCTCTTAAAATCATCTTAAGTGTGGCGTTTTGGATGGAATCCCCGATCCTGTATAGATCCTGGTGTTTTTTCGCAGTGTCTTCTATAACGGCATAGGCTTTTTTGTTATTTCCCGAGACGGTTCCCAGTAGTTTTAGCTTGAGATCTGTGGGTTCAAGGGTTTCAATATCGACTCTTTCAGTATGTTGTTCGGCTCCCTTTTTTGAATTGAAAAGATTGCGTTCCACTATTGTCCTGTAATAAGGCATGGGGTGGACGGTTACATCTTCGGAGGAAATTACATGTCGGGTTGTAACCTCCCGGGAAGGAGCATTATTAAGGTCCGCCGTTGCAACCTTATAAAACGCTTTTACACTAAAATAAACAGCAACCGCGATTAATAAAATATTTAGTGCAGCAAAGTATCTTTTCATAATCAAAACATCAGCCGGCAAATTTTCAGTTAGTTCAAAAAGAAACGGGGGTTGTCCAAGGTGCCGTAAATCCTTATATGGATACCGTTTTTACCAAATATTTTTTTCGGCAATAGATTTGCCGAAAGATCATTTCCCAGCTCTTCAAGGAATAACGGATGAGGCTTAATCGTTCCCGAAAGTTTTAAATAACTTTGCCCGGGAGTGTTTTTCAAAGTGACGGATCCTGAAATGCTGCCGTCAATTTGATCCCCATGTATTATACATTTTTTGATTTGAAGATTCATATTTTTCATGGCCAGCTCGGCTGTAATCTTTTTGAAAGGGAGGCTCTCCAACTGGAATAGAGGCGTTAACAGCTCTAATTGACCGTTTGAAATGATAAGTTCGGCTTTTAGATTATCTCCGGATTCCTTTTGGTTCCGATATGTGAAGTTCCCGTCAAGCACCCCTGATATATTACGGCCGATAAAATCTTTTATGGCGGATATTTTTTTTATCCGGATGCCGGATAGTTTTCCGTCAATCATAACCTCCGGCCCGTTTTTAGTGAATTCTCCCTTGCCCTCTAAAATACCGGTATATGCGCTGCCTTTGAAACAAAAAATGATCTTTGAACGAAAAAGCGATAAAAGCCCGGGGGCTATCTTTATCTGTTCCATTCTGAATAACGGGTCATGCGTGTGATAAAAATTTACATTGTATAACCTCAAACCCGGGGGAAACGCAGGTTTTACATGATCAACCGCAATATTAACGCCGGGGCAGGTCTTGTTAAAATGAACCGTTATGAAACTTTTTATTTTATCAGACGGGAACAGAAAATAAATGAAAAATGCTGTTACCGCCAGGATAAACAGAAAATACGGCAGCCATTTTCTGGTATTATTCATAATTATTTTTCAGCCGTTTCAACCTGTAAAACAGCGTCTATAAAACCCGCTTGTTTGCCTGTTTTTGAAATAGAAAGCCTTTTTATATTTACCATGTTTTTTGAAGTTTCAACCATATGAAGGTAAGAAGTCAACTGTTGCAATGTTAAGCCCTGGAGCTTCATTTCTACCTGAGAGATTTTAAAAGGACTGTTTTTCTGAACCGATGTCGAAGGCTTCATATATGTTACGTGGTTTTTTATTCCGGCTTTTCCTGTAAGTTTGTCCAGGAAAGAAAATAGGGTAAAACCGGTGTCCCTTTTTGCAAAACGCGATTTTGATAATTCAGTCCTCTTTTTAATGGTATTGTACTCTGATTGAAGGGCTGTCATCTTTTCCAGTATGTCTGTTTTGGCCTGGAGGGTTCTTTTAAGGCGCTCCCTTTTGTCCAGAGATGGAAACACTAAAAATTGAAATATGACAAACAGGCAGATAACACCCGATAGTGCATAAAGTGAGTATTTTTCACGTCTGGCCAGTTTTTTTGCCATTTAAATCATCCTCTGCCGGTTGATATTCGGTTGTATCAAGTTAAATAGGACGCAGATTTTCGCAGATATACACAGATAATATTGTTATTTTGCAATTTAAGAATCTTGATAGTCTGTGTTCATCTGTGTCCAAAAAAGGAAATTCTTATGCCATCAAGTTAGCCTTTTTAAAAAGGCCTCATTCAGATAATCCAGTTTTTAACGGGTGTGCGGTTACAAATTTATTTTTATCTTAAAACGCACCCGATTATCGGATTTGTTGATGTTGGCGGAACTAATAATGATTTTTTTAAAAAGATCCGATTTTTCCAAACTGTTTTTGATGCTGTCCACAGAATTGAAAGTATCTGTATCACCGGAAATCACTGTACTTTCCGCCCCTATAACAAGCCTGGTAAAGTCAACATCTATATTCTTTGATATAATCTTACTGATATTATTTATAATATCGATGGCTCGTATGTTTTTGTCGGTTACTCCCGGCAATAAAGCATTTTTTCTCGTTTCTTGTATTTTTATCCGCATCTGATGAAGCGGATCGACAATTTTTTTAACGTCAGGGAATGTTGAAGTGAAGACGCCGGTTATCTGATTGTTCAGCCGGGTCAAGTTTTTCCCCATAAAATAGGAATCAAGAAGCACGTTGAAAAATGCTAGCGCAAGAACCAGACCGGCAAGAATGCCGGTTTTAATCAAATTTTTTTTGTGTTCCTCCCAGAATTTTTTTGCGGCAAAAGGACCTTTTCGGAAATTCAAACCATTGGTCCCTTCAATTTCCATAAGCGCCAGTGAAAAGGAATTGTCCATCTGATGGGGATTCCATAACTGTGAGTCGGCATGCTCTTTTATAATGTCTGTATCGCGTATAAAATCCGTCCGTTTGACAGGGAATCCAAGGCTTTGTTCCATATCCTGATCAACGCCGGAATTATCAAGTCCGCATCCGGTAATAAATGCACCCTCCGGTGTAAAATCCAAACCGATAATCTCTTCCAACGCCGAGAGGGTGTGCCGTATGTTGGTGCAAAGTGATTCGGTCTCAAATGAACGAGCATCTGAACGTATTGGGAAAGAACGTATCAGGCAAACGCTCCTGGATAAAATAGCAAACAGGGTGCTTTTGTTATTATCTATATCGATGAACAGCCAGTTCTCATTAATATTTACAAGACCGGCCGCACATAGCGCTGCAGGATAACCGCCAACGGTAACAATCTCAGGCTCAATATTAAAGGAGCCAAGTGTTTCTAAATATGCCTGAAGTCTTGATTTTTCTACGGCCGCCGCAATTATGTTGTGACGATTGGCAATATCAGGCAGATCCATAATATAAAAATCTATTATCAGGTCATCTATGGGGAACGGAATGGTAGGCTCGAGTTCATAGGGAAGGATTTTTTTAATTTTTTTCCGTCCTTTGAACGGTACTTGAATGTTTCTGTAAGACATTTCGTTAGCAGGAAAGGAAGCCACACAGACAGAACCGGATATATCGATCTTTTCCACGACAGTTTCCAGGGAAGCCGCTAAAACCGTTTCCATATATATCTGGTTTGATATGGGGACATGTACATGGGCTTCTATATCTGTTCCCTTGATACCACTTTTTAATAGAACAGCCGATACGGCATCATGTCGAATATCGAGGCCCAGGATTTTTCTTCTCATAGGTTTTCCTAATTCGAAATAATTGTGATTATAGTATGTTATGATCTTTTTGTCAAGCCTTGGCCCTTCTTTTACCATTCTAACGGGGTGCTAAAATTAATAATATAGGAATGTTATTCTGTTTCCCAACTCAAGACCCTGCATTCCCATTTTCCGGTTTTTTTGTTTTGTTTCCTTTCTACAATCGCTGTTATTTTCATTTTTATTTCATGTAATGTTGCAAGTGACTCGATTCGAAAAAAATCGCTGGAGGTTGTGATAATTTTGGGATCGATTTCAACATCACTCAAACCCGGCACTTTTTTATACCATGTAGTACTGGAAAGGTCATGGATGTATTCAGAGTCCGAAGTTTCCAGGCGATAGTCGTAAATTGCCTGTGCAAGCTCCGGGTTCCCTGAAGGGAGAATGGCAGCCAGTACCGGGAGATCTGCGGTGTTGATATTTATTTTTCCTTCATAGGCAACTTTATTGTTACCCGTTTCGGTCATACCAAAAACCGTCATGTAGCTGGAGATCCCCGACACACCCCCGGCAAGCTGGAAATATTCCGTTGTGATACCTCTTATAAGAGCAAGTTCGCCAATGTGAATAAACGGGGCGTTTCGGCAAACATAGGGGGGATCAAGATCCTGGTAATAGTCTGATTCCGCCCCATTTAGTCCGGTGATTGCCTCGTCATCTCCGGAGTCTATCCAGTCTTTTACCGAGTTAATGATCATGTCCGGTTCGAGGTCTTCGAGCGATTCATTTTGAGAAATTAAAAGAGTTAAAAATCGATGCCACATATCCCTCTGGGATTCATTAAAGGCATGGCCTTCGGGATATGCAACAAGGCTGTTAATCTGAATTTTTCCGAGTTCGTCAGTTATGGTCAACTTGATGGTCCCATCTTCAAAGGGGATATCCTGGATGAGTTCGCTGATTTTCTCGGAATCGGCCCATTCTTCCTGGAGCGAATCGTGATTTGAATTATTTTTATCCGTTATCAGCATGGCTTTGGCTATATCTATACCTGATGATGCCATATGCGAGAGGGTAATACGATCCCTGCTTGCAGCGGCGGAAAATACCACTGAACGGGTCTTTCTGTTCATTTCAAGCGCAACCGCAATCAACACCGTGATTATCGCTAAAGTAACAAGAAGGGCCATGCCCCGATTGTTTTTTAAAATTTTATCAGGCATAATTCTCTTTCTGTAACCTAAATCGAGCGATTTTTTACTCGATCTGCACCGATCTCTTGCGCATCAAGATCTCAGCACTTCTCTTCGCAAAAAATCGCTCAACTTAGGTTTAATTTTGTTTTTTTCGATAGACCGGCAATGTTACCATGGTTTTGAACCATATGGAATCCGTACCGCTGGTCAACTCGAGTTTTATGCCGATTGCCGCAGGGGTTGCATATCCGAAATCCTCTGCATCGGAATCCCAAATATCGTATTCCGTCCCTTCCCGGTCATAATAGTTGAATGTCAGCGATTTAAGGTTTTCGCACAATACGGGATCACTCGCATTTTCTTCAAATGGTTGATAAGGGTACAGGTTGTCTGCACGTCTCAGCAAATAATGCCCGTTGTCGGTAGCCTGAACATAATAGACAATCTCTGCGATGTCGCTTTCTGTTTTTCCTCCGAAGGATATATGTGCCGTTGAAGTAAACCTGAGTTTGGGAAAGGAGACAGTTTGAACATTATCGGTGTCTCCAACGATTCGATAAGGGTCCGGCGGGCCGTTAAAATCCGGAGAAGAATATTGGGGAGGCAAAGATAGGTGGATCGACTCAAGGTCAAAAATCATTCGGTTCAGGCAGGTTCTTGCTGTTTCATAAGATGTAACACCTTGATTAATGACTTCGGCACCGGTAAATACTGAATTATATGAACCAAATATCGTTGTAACAATGATAGCGAAAATAAAAATCGCAATCAGAATCTCAAGCAGGGTAAAACCGCTGTCCGGATGCCGGATGCGGGATGCCGGATGCGGGATGTCGATTAATGGCGTTAAGCTGTTTTTTTCTGACTTTTTATGCATTCCTAAATCGATTACTCCTGCATAAATCTGTAAGTTCTCAGGCTGTATGTAAATTCATCGGTGTTAAAAGATACGTTAACATTAATTTGTTTTAAATTTTCAGCGATATTTCCCAGTGGTTCTGACTCAATATCATCTATGACAACATTCCATCTGTAACCCGGGAATTCATCCCCGAAATCTCCTGAATTATCCGTCTGTTCCCCCGGATTTTCTATTTCAACTTCAGCTATTTTTAATTGGGCCAGCAGGGGAGCGGTTGTATAAAACCTTGCAGCGTGGTTCATGGAGATGGTTTGAGCCTGCATTTTATATACACTAACCAGAACAATGGCGATTATGGAAAGGGCGACCATGATTTCAAGGAGCGTAAAACCGGAATCCGGTTGCAGGTTCCGAGTTGCTGGTTGCTGGTTCCTGGTTGCTATCTTTTGCATCCTGCCCTCTGTCTTCTGACCTCTGTCTTCCGTCCTCTGACCTCTGT
>MAXL01000506.1 GCA_001751005.1 Desulfobacterales bacterium S5133MH16 | reverse complement strand
CTCCCGCATGGAGTCAATGTCCAAGTGTTGATCAATTTGGGAATCTTATAATTGTTTTTGCTAAGGCTGCATCCGAGCGGTGCGTCGACCAGGAACTGTCCGAAGGTGTCAGCCACGCTTTTTTTGCTTGGGGACCAATCCGTCTTCAGCCAGATATTCATGAATTTCCTGCGGGGATAAATTTATTATGTTCTTTGAGAGTTTGCAGACCCGGTAGCCCTCCCGTGTTAGAGCTTCCAAGTCGGAATATAGAAATCTGCGCATCCGTGCCGATGCAGTCAGTATGACCGTACGAACCCGTTCAGCCCTGGCAAGCTTCTGAATATGCTTAAGGACCCTGACGGCAAAACGGCGTCTTAATTCATCCAGGTGCTTGTCTCGTTTATCGTCATAGCCGTGGACGCTTCTCCCCTGAGGGGTCGCACCGCGACCTGTCTTGGAGTCCGTATACATTTCTTGGGCATCTAATATCTCCAGATTTTCGAGTTCTGTATGGGTGGTCAACCTGGGACCGGATTCCAGCTCAGGAAACTCAACCGGTTCAAGGGTGAAAAAACGTGCTTGGGCACGATTGACCACCACGATCAGATAGTCGCTCATATGCTTCCCCCCATTTGTAGTAAAAAGGATTCAAACCGTATTGTTTGAAATGACAAGCATAAAAGGCGCTTTGCCAAATCTCCCTTTTCTCCATTACTCTCCAAAGCGTGCCATACTTTTTGCTCCGAAGTGTCTGCCCTACATCAGGCGAACATGTGATATCCATTCCTTTTCTCAGATCTGGCATTTGTTTTGATATTGAGATTACCCCATGAAAATCGGGCTCGTCAAAACCTGACATTTCTTGCCAGTCACGCAACATAAGATCAACCGATTACGGTTACATATATCCAAATTACCAAAGAAACTTAAAAAGGGGCCTACTCTTTAAGCCATCCACCACCCGGCGGACATCACTTAAACATCATCTGCCTTTTAGGCTTTTCTTTGCACATTGACAATTGCCTAATTTCTTTTCTAACCGAATCTTTTCCATGATCGTGGAATGACCATTTCTAAAATAATCTTGCTTGATATCCTCAGCAGAATAATTGAAACAAAAACATATTATATTGCTCAACTTTTTCCCTTTTTAAGTATGGTCTTATTTGCCGCAGCATTTTTTATACTTTTTCCCGCTTCCACACGAGCAGGGCTCGTTACGTCCAACTTTCCTTTCGGCTTCTTTAGGTTTCGGCCAATTCAATAATATTTCTAAATCGGTAATATCCTCCGGTTTATCCCGGTCTACTTCAATTGTATATTTCCAGTCATTTTTTTCAAAAATCTCTGCGACTTCTTTCATTCTTTTCTTTGTTTTGACATTAACAATAACGGGATTCTTTTCAGTGCCCAATTTTAACTTCTTTTTACCATCAAATATTTTTTCCATATTTTCACCTATAAAATATTGCAAGATTCATCTATTTTGACAAAACCCCAACCTGAAGTCAATTTATGTCGATTAATCGCATTATGTCCACAAAAAACCAAAAAAGGCAAATCCTATAAAATAGATTTGCCTCTATTGAAAAAAATATATCAATAACTTCGATTATCTGAAGTTGAAGCCAGTCTGTTAAATTTAAAAGCAGGATTATAATAAATTAAGATAGACAAACTCTTTGGATCACATATAACCATGTAAGGCAGAAATTGCAATTAGCGTCGCTATTCATATTCCAATATATCTATTCCATTATGAACTATTTGCCTATATTCAATATACTTAATACTCCTCTTCATTTATTTAATAGGAATGTAAGTACATATTTTATCCCAATTCACTACTTTGGAATCACTTGTACTTTAGAATAATCGAGGAACTGCACGGCCTAGAATCATGACCCGGCTTCGGATAGAGGTTGTGGATATGCGCGACCGGATGCGCAGAGAACTCTCAAGCCATGAACCGGAATTTTCCGATTTCAAACAGGATGCGGGCGGAATAGTTGATATCGAATTTCTGGTTCAGTATCTGGTGCTTTTAAAATCCGGTGAATATAACGAGCTGAACCGGTGAACCGACACGGTTCGTCTTCTCGAAACCTCAAACCAAACCGGTATCATTGAAGCGTATACCGCCCACCTTCTCAAAGTCGCCTACCTGAACCATCGGGCGGTGGTTCACCAACTCAGCCTCCAGGAAAAACCTGCCAAGGTCCCTGAAAATAAATTTCGCAGCTTACGGAAAAAAGTCCATGAAATCCGGAATGAGTTTATGGACGTAGAATGAATTTACTTACGTTATTCACATTCCTGTAAATCACTTTTATGGAACAACACTCACCGGGACACCTTCATATAGCGTTCTTCTTTTGGATTTAAGCTCCCGGGGGTCCCGCATGGTCTTTAAAATTTCAATGCTGCTTTTTAATCCCCTGTTAAGCCGACACATGTCAATGGCCATCCCGGCAACCTGAGCCATAGCCTGAATAAAATTCACATCCTCTAAAGTAAATTCCCAAGGTTCAGCCGTGTAAACTCGCAGAGCACCAATGACATTACCCAGGCTTGTGATCGGAACAGACAGTATTGAGGCGATTCCCTCTTTTTTCGCCGCTTCGGGGTACTGAAGCCTCGGGTCGTCATTAACATCATAAATGGCCACAGGCCCATCTTCCAGGGACGAAGCAATGGAGCGCAAAGCGCTCACAGGACCTTTATCCAGATATTCATCACTCAGACCGAATGCGGCGGCCAACTTCAGTTCATTGGTTTTTCGATTAACCATAAACATTGCACAACCCTTGACATCCAAAGCTCTTTTGACACTCTCCACCGTCACTAAAATAATTTCTTCCGGATCCCTGGTCGAAGAGATGGCATCGGTAACCTTAAGCAGTGTTTCATAATTCAATATTTGTTTTTTCATGGTTCCCTCCTTTCGTCTGGAATATTTATCATTGAATTTATAGAAAATTATTTTATTGTTCTGATTTCTTGACGAAATTTTGGGGATCTTTTTCAATTTAATTCAGTTCTAAACTGTGAAGGCCCGGGAAAATCAGTGTTAAACTTTTAGACTCCCAACAGAACGGACATGGTTCTGTCAGGAACAAGGTATGCAAATTTTGAGGGGTTTCTCCATAGGGTAACCTTTTGAGAAAAAACTCGAGAATTTTGGCAAACCCTTTTTTGAAGAACTTAGATTAAAATACGCTTTTTTACTTTTTCCTATTTTTTTTGTTCCCTTTTGTCAATGAGGGGACGGGTTCATTTTTATAGGGAAACATCCTTAAAATATAGGGATTTGTCCTATAAAAGATAGGGATTTGTCCCGGACTAACTAACTTCCGTTAGTGCCAAGTATTGAATGTATGGCTGAAAATGTTTCAACTTCGTGCCTGAAGCTTCAATTTCCGAAAAGTGAAGATTTATAATAACCGAAATCATAAAAAGTACAGATCACTGGTACTCTTACCAATATTCGGGCCGTAAACTATTTAGCAGGCATTGTGATATCTGGT
>MAXL01000505.1 GCA_001751005.1 Desulfobacterales bacterium S5133MH16 | reverse complement strand
TGTCTGAAAAAGCTGATATTATTCACTTTTTCTATAATTGGAGTTTTCCCTTTCGAAAAAAGGTGCCTTCTGTACTTACAGTTCATGATGTCATACCGTTTACTTTCAGAGAGGCAATGGGATTATACAGAAATATATTTTTATATAAACCCGGCATCAGAATGGCATGCCGACTGAATGATATTATTGCAACCGTATCGGAATTTTCAAAGCAGGATATTGCAAAAAAGGTAGGAGTCCCACATGACAAGATCAGGGTTATACCCAATGGACTCCGCGAACAAAATCCTAAGGACCCTTCTTTGGAAGAAGAACTTAAAAACAGATTTGAAATAAAAGATACTTTTATTTTGAATGTAGGTGGTATTCATGAAAGGAAGAATATTGTTCGGCTTATTCATGCTTTTGCAGGGCTGGTAAACTTGAATGGCTATTCAGGGAACTTGCTTATAACCGGCAGTGTATCCGGTGCGCCATATCAAAATAAGATGAAAAGTATATGTGACGCTTCGGTCAGAGAGACCGGTATGGAAAATAGAATCATCTTTACCGGTTTTATTTCAGAAAAGGAGTTGGATTCTCTATTCCGGATGGCCGACTTTTTGATATATCCTTCCCTTTATGAAGGCTTTGGTATTCCTGTCCTTGAAGCCATGAAGATGGGATTACCGGTTATCACATCAAATACCACAGCAATGCCGGAAGTGGCGGGTGATGCGGCCTGTCTTGTTGATCCTACTAATATTGAAGAGATGACATCTGTTATGTCTGAGCTTTTACAAAACAGACAGCGCCAAGAAGAAATGATAGAAAAAGGGTTAGAAAGGGCACGCTCTTATACCTGGCAAAATGTCTCAGAAAGTTACCTTAAGCTTTATCAAGAAATAATTGCATCTGTATAAAATCGCTGAAACGATTTTACATTAAGGGTATCGGCTTCGAAAGTGAACAAAACTTGCCCTAGTGCGCAATAAGATCAGGACGAGGTCAAGTGCAGATTGAGAACGATATTCTGCAGAAAAAGCGGGACGCCCATGAAATTATGCGTTTTTATCATTCATCAGGGACAAATGGCGTTCAGAAACCAAGCGCTCACCTCTTTGTACCGCCCTGCTTACCGCTGATTGGCTTAAACCCAGCCTTTCACCCACCGCAGTTCCTGAAATACCTAATTCCCTGACGGCCCAATAGGACAAAATACTGCGCGCCAAGACGCGTTCAGGTTGCTTGCTCGCCGATAAAAGCTGCTTGACCTCTATTTTAAAAATGCCGGACACCCGTTCAACCAGCGCGTTAAAGTCATAACCTTTGGCTTTAAGGCAGTACTTACGCTCCATCTTTTCTGCCGCGTCCTGAAGCACCGTATCGACAAAATCACTGTCTCCCAGTATCCGCTCATCACTCTTATAGTGAACATTCATCCGTCGCATGGATTTCAGGACACCCCAGCCGCCGACACTTCGGATTAGGCCGCCTCCGGTTAACTCCGGCTTCTTTCCCTCCTGTATCCCCTTTTCAACAAACTCTCTGTATTTTTTTTGAGCAGCGGATCTCTTCTTGCCAAACAACGACAGCACAGTATCCACATCCTGCCATTGATCCTTGATTTTTCCCATCAGTCGGCTGTGACCGCCGTACGGATAACGATCCAGCTCCTTTAGAGAGGATACCACACTCGCCCGCAAGGGATTTAAATGGAGATAGCGAACCAACTCCAGCAGATATGGATCTTCCTGACATAAAATCGATTTGTAGCGATTCTGGAATAGATGACCGCTTCGACGGTGCCTGCGATTGTAACTGACGGCATATCCGGTGAGCAGCCGCCGCATCACAGTGGCAATAGGCTCTTTACCGGTTCGAAGCAAAAGATGAAAATGATTGGGAATAAGCGCCCAGGCATAACAGTACGTTGATGTTTGTTTTAAAATAGTACTGAGTCGGTTAATAAAATTGTTTCTGTCGGCATTGTCTTGAAATATCTGCCTTCTTTCAATACCTCGACAGATAATGTGGTGCAATGCACCTGGAGCGTCGATTCTTGCTGTTCTTGGCATAAATCATCATATAGCACACTTTAACAGACATTAAAACGCATATTTTCATGGACGTCCCCCTTCCCCTATTCAAGCAAATAGTGTATTATAGAGTGTATAATGGTTCTTACTGAAGTTTCCCATTTTTTTTATTGGGGTGGATCAGCGCAAGTGCTGGCACGCAACGCTAATTTGTAATAATATCAAGTAGTTATAAAAATCACGTCGCCCTGTAACATGCTGATTTTATTACAAATATAAATAGTCGTTTTTAGTATAAAAAGCAGTTTTTTTAGATAAAACAGATAGTTATTGTTGATTGCGAGGCCGTATTATGGTATGTTTATTTTACTCAAACAAAAACACCATAACAAAGGAAGGCCTCGCATGTTCATACTACACGACATTCACGAAAAACTCAAAAAGGAATTTGCCCATTCACGAAAAGGAGAAGAACGCGGAACATGGTTTATCTACACTCTCGTTGCGATCATCATCCCGTTTACTTCGTCTAAGACTTCAAACCTGCTTCGATGCCTTAAGGGTCTTTTCGGGTTTACAGGCATTAGAAAGAAACGATACTACACTTTCATGGCATCGCCTAAGATCCCCTGGCAACGGCTTTGGCTGTGTTTATGGAAGATGATTTCCGAACCTTTGATAAATGGCCGACTGCTTCTGGCGCTGGACGATTGCATCAATCCCAAGACAGGGAAAAAAATCTTTGCATGCGCCAAGATCTTCGACCATGCCGCCAAACAAAATCAGTCAAAATATCCATGGGCACAAAACATTGTCTCCATTGGGTTGTTAAAAATGGTTAAAGGACGCTGGGCCTGTTTGCCCTTGAGCTATCGCTTCTATCATCTGAAGAAAAGTATTGAAAAAAGAAAGCAGGCCCGCAGCAAGCCTGAAATCGAATTTGAGACCAAAATCGAGCAGGCTGTCAATATGATAACTGATATTGCCGAAGCGTTTAATCA
>MAXL01000504.1 GCA_001751005.1 Desulfobacterales bacterium S5133MH16 | reverse complement strand
GGGAAAAAAGCCGTGGTAACTTTTTGCTCTTCAACGGTTTCGGAGCCTTCAAATTCAAGCCCGAGCGCATCTGTCCAAAAATTTTTACCTTCTTCGATACTGTTTACGGCTATGCCGAGATGGTCTATTTTTAATATTTTCATAAGAGCCTCCTTTTATAATTGATAATTGAAAATTGACGATTGAAAATTAAATAGTTGGTAACAGTTCAGTTCTTTGGAACAAATCAATTTCTAAATTTTTCCATGACCCGTTTAAACCCGGGCATGGCATTTATTATGGTTTCATCGGCCACGCAGAAAGCGATTCTGAAATGACCCGGCCCGCCAAAACCGCTGCCCGGGACGACAAGGATCAATTCCTCCTGAAGCGCCCGTACGAATGTTACATCGTCAGGAATCGGTGTTCTGGGGAAAAGATAAAACGCCCCTGCCGGTCTGAAGAAATCGTAGCCGCAATCCGCCAGACCATTGCACAGCAGTTCTCGTTTCCGGGCATACGCTGAAATATCCACGCTCGCCCCCTGAACTGATGCCACAACCCGCTGCATCAGAGCCGAAGCATTGACAAACCCTAAGATCCTGTTGGCCAGTGTCATGCCGCCGATAAGCTCTTTTTTATAAGAAGCTTCGGGGTTAACTGCCAAATAACCGATACGTTCCCCGGGAATGGAAATGTCCTTTGAATATGAAGTGGCAATGATACTCTCAGTATAAGTTTGAAAGATACTTGGAACTTTTTGTCCGTCGTAAACGATCTTGCGATAGGGTTCATCCGCGATAAGATATAGGGTCCGGTTCAGTTCTTTTCCCTTTTCAGTTAGGCATGTTCCGAGTTCATTAAGACTCTGTTTTGAATATACCTGGCCCGTAGGATTGTTCGGGGAATTGATTAGAACAGCCCGGGTCTTTTGAGTTATCGCAGCGGAAACGGCGTCAATGTCCAGAGTAAAATCCGGCTTTGTGGATACGGTTTTAAGGCGTCCTCCATGGTTGTCCACATAATATCTGTATTCAACAAAAAAAGGAGCCGGAGTGATCACCTCATCACCGGGATCGAGAATTGTTTTTAGAATAACGTTCAGGGCTCCGGATGCTCCGCAGGTCATGATCACCTCATTTTCGGTAACCTGCACCTCCTGTTCGTCGCAAAGATAATCAGCCACAGACTTGCGAACATGCGGATGTCCGGTATTGGGCATATAACCATGAACCCCAGAATCCGAGGACGCTACGGCATCCTTGAGTGCCGCCCGGAATTTTTCAGGGGGCTCCAGATTGGGATTTCCAAGGCTGAAATCATATACGTTTTCAGCTCCGTGCTCAGCCTTAAGGCGGGCGCCCTCTTCAAACATTTTACGTATCCAGGAAGATCCGGATATAATGGTCTCGATATGCTTTGCTATGGTCATTTGAATACTTTAATTTGACACAAAATTGTAATCAAAAAATATATATTTATTAAGGTATGGCTTGCAAGCTCTTTCTGTAAAAATTTCCAGCAAAGGTTAAATTTTAGTCCGGTCACACATTCGTTTTAGTCTGCCCGTTCCACCGACTTTACCTCCGGGATTTCCTTTTTTAAAAATCTTTCAATTCCGTTCTTAAGGGTCACCTGGGACATGGGGCATCCGGCACATGCTCCCTGCAACCTGACTGTGACCACGCCGTCTACCACATCGACAAGCTCCACATCACCCCCATCAGCCTGAAGCATCGGCCTGATTTTGTCAATTACCGCCTGAATTTTTTCTCTCATGATACCCTCCCTTTATTTTTTCGTGAACCCTAAAACCTTAATGAATTCTGCATTGGATCCTGATCAAATAATCAATAATCAATTGTTAATTATTAATTGTTATCCATTGATTATTAACCATTATTTGTTACCATCTGAACCTTTGAACCCTGAACTCTGAACCCGTGAACGGTTACCTGCCTTCATAAAAAGCTTTTCTAAATTCATCAAATTTATTTCGGCATATCGCCGTTCGCATATTCTCCATCAGTTTCATATAAAGATGAATATTATGAATCGTATTTAAACGATAAGCAAGCAGTTCTTTTGCCATGTAAAGGTGTCGAAGGTAGGCCCTGGAATAATTTTGGCATGTGTAGCATGTGCATCCTGGTTCAATAGGTTTTGTATCATACTTGAAACGCGCATTGCAAATATTTATGGTACCTTTTTTTGTAAACATCTGACCGTTTCGAGCGTTCCTTGTGGGGATGACGCAATCGAACATATCCGCCCCAAGGGTTACAAGCTCTACAAGATCTTCAGGAGTTCCCGTACCCATGATATATTTAGGCTTATTATCCGGAAGTATGGGGAGCGTAAAATCAGCAATTTCAAACATGATCTCCTTTGGTTCACCCACGCTGAGCCCACCAATGGCATAACCGCTGAAAGCGATTTCAGATAAACTCTCCGCTGAACGTTTTCTGAGATCCTTAAACATGCCTCCCTGAACGATACCGAAAAGGGAAGGGGGCTTTGAGACGGTTAGATCTAAAGAAGCGGTGCCTTCTTGCAAAGCGATATTACATCTTTTTGCCCAGCGGGTGGTAAGCTCCAGTGCTTCTTTGGCATGTTCACGGCTTGCCGGGTATTTGATACAGTGGTCAAGGCACATGATGATGTCAGACCCGAGACAAAGCTGTATTTCAATCGACTTTTCAGGCGTCAGTAAATGACTTGATCCATCGATATGGGACTGAAAAAAAGCGCCTTGATCGGTAATCTTTCCAAGTTTGGCCAGGGAAAAGATCTGAAAGCCGCCGCTGTCCGTTAAAATAGGCCAATCCCAGTTAATAAAATTGTGGAGGCCGGCAAAACGGCGGATAACATCGCATCCGGGTCTGAGGTACAGATGATAGGTGTTCCCCAGAACGATCTGGGTCCCGCACCTAATAAGCTCTTCGGGTGACAGGGATTTTACCGTACCAAGCGTTCCCACCGGCATAAAAACAGGGGTTTCTACCTCACCGTGAGCTGTCTGCAAGACGCCGGCCCTTGCCCGTGTTGTGTCAGATTCTGCAACTATTTTGAAATTGGACATGTAATTTAAAGATCGTTTTAGGTTTTAAGTTTCAGTGATTTAATGAGAGCATGAATCATGCAATAAACATCGCATCCCCATAACTGAACAGCCTGTATTTGTTATCTATGGCTGTCCGGTATGCATTCAATATTTTCTCCCGACCTGCAAAAGCGGATACAAGCATTAAAAGCGTCGATTTGGGAAAATGGAAATTCGTAATCATTGCATCTACAACGTTAAATCTGTATCCGGGATATATGAAAAGATCGCAGCTCCCGCTACCGTGAGCCACCTTCCCTCCGTCATCCGAAGCATACTCTAACGCACGTACGCAGGTCGTGCCCACGGCAATGATGCGTCTGCCTTTTGTTTTGGCACGGTTTATAACATCGGTAGTATCTTTGGAAATAGAGTACCACTCGGAATGGATTTTGTGATCTCTTATATCCGATACCCTGACCGGCAAAAACGTACCGTAACCCACGTGCAGCGTAACTGTAGCGATCCTGACACCTTTTTCTGCTATTTTTTTAAGGAGTTTTTTCGAAAAATGGAGTCCTGCCGTGGGTGCGGCAACAGCACCTTTTTGCGAAGCGTAAACGGTCTGGTAAGATGTCCTGTCATCCTTACAATCGTTCCGTTTAATATATGGGGGCAACGGAACATGCCCTATCCTGTCAAGAAGACTCTCAAAATTATCTTTACATGAAAATTCTACATTATAAATTCCTTGTTGACAGTCGACAACCCTGGCTTGCAAGCCCCGGGAAAAAAATAACGGCGTACCGTTTTTCGGTCTTTTTGAGGTTTTAATCAGGCATCTTAAGACAAGTTCCTTGCAGGTATGGTTTTTACGCTCGCCGGGGTAATCAAGGATAAAAACTTCCGCCTTGCCACCGGTATCCTTTTTCCCGAAAAGTCGTGCCGGAATCACTTGTGTGTCGTTTAAAACCAGTAAATCCTTTGGCAAAAGGAGATCATAAATTTCATAAAATTTATGGTGGGACAGTTTGCCGGTTTCCTTATGCAGAAATAGAAGCTTTGAACGGTCCCGTTGATCTGCCGGTTTTTGGGCAATGAGGTCATCGGGCAGATCATAGTTGTAATCGTTCAATAAAAACATGAGGGCTATCTTTTTCCCAGATATACCAGCAAAATTCCCGCGAGCATAATTACAAGACCGAATTTTTGCAAAGACTTATCCTGCAGTTCAAGGACTTTTTCTAAAACCAACTTCATCTTTGCCGGAAATGCAAAATATGGAAGACCTTCCACGACCATCACCATTCCGAGCACACACAGGAAAAATTTCATTTTATTCCTCTATCATTAAATAGGACGCAGATTTTCGCAGATATACACAGATAATATTATCATTTTAATTTACATCTCTAAAATTAAAATCAATCGCCTCATTAATTCTTTTAAAGTCGTCAACATTTCGGGTGATTACCGTGGCTCCGATTTGACGGGCCAACAGAGCAATGCAAACGTCGTTGTAATCTCTCGGATTTTTTGGATCCAGTTTTCCGGAAAAACGAAGTTTATGGCATACACGGCCGATTAAAATTTGAGTAGATGACTCAGGTTGCACCAGGCGACCTAATTTAACAAATGTGCTACCAAGGCGAATCAGATGCTTTATTTCGGCATTTCCCTTTGCGCCTATCCATAATTCATGAAGCACGGGATGAACCATATACATCACCTTATTTAACCCGCTGATTTCATGCTGATAAAGACCATGATTAAATATGCCGATATAGATATTGGTATCGAAAACAACTTTTTCTTGCACGTCTTAGACCTCCTCAAAATCGAAACTTCCGGCATCTGCCAGAGTTACTTCAGCCAACTGGATATCCGTATCAAATTGTTTAAGAACGGTATTGATTGCTTCTTTTTCTGATTTGGCCTTTAATGCGATTTTAATGCGATTGATTTGTTCCTGATCAAGCTCAATGGTTTTTTTTACAAGTGCCATGGCAGCCTCCCATATTATACATATAATACTTATGTTTTTTATGGTATTACTGTAATGCCGAATCTTCTTATTGTCAACACATTTATTACAGGTAGATGGGTTTACAGTAAGGTTTTAAATATGACGGTCTCGTAAAAAGTCCAACTTCTGCGTTGTGCTGCATTTCGTAATCATTCAACGTACGAAAAGTACGCCTCATGATTACAAAATTTGCACG
>MAXL01000503.1 GCA_001751005.1 Desulfobacterales bacterium S5133MH16 | reverse complement strand
GAAAAAAATAACCGCAGGCATATAGTTGATATTTCGAGGATTATTTTTTGAGCATAACGCAGAGATTGGGCAAAAAGACCATTTATGGATGGACACTATTTAAAGTTGTAATGCTTTCTTACCGGCGCCTTAATATCCCAGACACAGGACAAACCTTTTGGGAATGTAACAAAATCTCCCTTCCCGAATTCTACGGTCTTGCCATCTTTTGTTTCAACAATAACTTTGCCTTCCAATAGATAGCATTCCTCTGTACTGTCATAGTGCCAGTCGAAGCGAGAAATTTCTTTTTCCCATATGGGCCAGGATAAAATATCTTCTGTTTCAAGATCCTTGTTTGTTGGTTTCTTAATCTCAATTTTCATATTTTGTTCCTTTCATTAGATGAAATCAGATCAATGACTTGTTGTATACCTTCCTCTCTGCTCACTTTGCTCAGGTTTATCACCAGGCTAAATAGTGAGGGGTCTACATAGTCAACTTTGTAGAAATACTCCATGAATTTCTTTTCCCTTTTATCCTGTTCATCAATATAGTCTTCAACATTGCAAACTCGCGATGACAATAATTTACTGGCGATTTTGACTCTGTCTTCCCATTCAGCCCTAACCTTTATAAAATATGCGCCGTCATATCCCTGAAGAATACAGTGACTCCCCCGTCCGACGATGACAATATTGTCTCTTTTGTAAAGGGAAATGACAATCTCTTCCAGCAATTTGAAGTAAATCTTGGAATCCATATACCCTGCACTATCACCGATAATCCTTTTAATGAAGCTCATGCTGACCGTCTTGGAAAGAATCTGCATCATTCCTCTGGATCGACCATCTTCATAGGATTCCACATATTCTTCAGATATATTTGCGCGGCGGGCCAGCTCCCGAATTATATCCCTGTCCGCGTAGTCGTAGTTCAACTTCCTGGCAAGGGCCTTGCCAAATACCCTTCTATTTGTAGCATATAATCCAAAAATGGTTATAACAGCCATGTGTTACCTCCTTCAG
Organism: Desulfobacterales bacterium S5133MH16; assembly: GCA_001751005.1. Taxonomy (GTDB): domain Bacteria; phylum Desulfobacterota; class Desulfobacteria; order Desulfobacterales; family UBA11574; genus S5133MH16. Next base: position 4,933 of record MAXL01000503.1, on the reverse strand, counting down.
GCGTGGCCTCAAACGTGTGGCTATAGTGCTTCGGCCATAATATCGTTGATCACTAATAGGAGATTATACATCCTAACTCTCCCCAGTAATTTTCTTCCTTCCACAACCGGAAGTACGGCTAAATTATTATCGATCATAAACTTTACCGCCTCTAAGATATGTGAATCAGCGCCCAAAGATTTCACTTCCCTATTCATAATTTCGCCGATTGGTATAGTGCCCGCAGGGCCAGGACCTTTATTGAGAAACTCTTTCCAGGTAAGGTCATCCCCGGCAATGATTTTTTCCTTCTGAAATATGGGGACCACCGCCTCGAGGATATGCCTGCGTCTCACTTTTCCGAGAAGTTCCCCGGAATCATTAATGACAAATATTTTTTCTGCAACCGGAGCATCCGGTTTTTTCTTGAAAGCACGCACCGCATCCGCAAGTGAGCTATCGGCATAGATGTATGGGACATCCCGATTTATTACGTCTTTCAGGAGTATCTCCTCAATGATTAGTCCCCGATCGCGTTCAAATTCAGCATCGCGAATCTTGAGATCCCTCTTGGTCTTATTTTCGTATGCCGCCTCCAGTTTCGCCATAATAATTTCAATATCGGTTGGCTTCATCAGGTAATCAAAGGCTCCGAAACGTACGCCCTCAAGCCCGGATGCTATTGTTGCATGGCCTGTAAGCATGATGACTTCGGTATCGGGAAAACGACGTTTTATCTCCTGCAAGACTTCAATCCCATCCATCCCGGGCATCTTGACATCACAAATTACCACATCAAATGACTCGTTTTCCATCTGTGCCAGGGCCTCCGGACCGCTTTCGGCGGTCTTGACATATTGCTTTCTCCTTTTCAAACGCTTTGTCAAGGATTTCAGAAAATCCTTTTCGTCATCCACCAGCAGGATTTTAATTCCTTCTGTCATAGAAGTTGCCTCCTTTCAGACCACGACTTTCGTGGTCAACAAAATTGTTTATCCCCGCAAAACAGGTATAACCGTCGGGGCGTCAACCCTTTTATGAAGCTGCTTATTGGTTTTTAGCGAGGTTATAACGCTCGAAATGTATTTTTGCAATCTTTTTCAGAAAATTATACCCCGGCTCAGAATCTTGTCAAAAGCGTTCGACCAATTTATCTACATCAATCACCATTCGCTGTTCAACATTGGTTTTTTTATTCATCATTCGATGTTGGATGTTCGATGTTCATCTTTTATTTCAGTCCTTCCGGCACAAACAATAACTTAGCGCTTATGGGAGTAACCCACCAGTTTTTTTTAAAAGCAACAACCATACCAAAATAAAGCTTCCTTGAGACATATGTTTAACCTGCTGATATGATTTAGATTTAGCGTTTTAGAAAAATATGGCGATTAAAATTTGGAATGAATGGGTGTCAGTCTTTTTTACAGGTTGTAAAGTCAGCAGCTTACCGGCTAAAGTTGAAAGGTTGTTATGGGGGTTTTGGCAAATATATTTGAGTTGATAAAAACATATAATATGATATTTAATCAAAATCGTCCGGTAATGGAAAAAATATCAGAGCTTATAGTTCTTGTTGCCAATCATCCGAAATAGAGGCGGATAAAAATGATCATAGATTTTCATACACATATTTTCCCCAAAGCCATACGTGAAAACAGACAAAAATATTTTCCCAATGAATCCGCATTCAAGCTGTTATACAGTTCACCCGGATCAAAACTTGTGGGTGCAACAGAGATCGTCGCTTCAATGGATGATCAGGGTGTCGATAAATCGGTTGTGTTTGGTTTTCCATGGAAAACAAAGGAAACATTTCAAGCACAAAACGACTACATCATGGAAGTCGTGGCCAGACACCCTGAACGCCTTATGGGTTTGTGCTGTTTTGATCCGTTTCATAGGGAAGCTGTTCCGGAAGCTGTGCGTTGTATAGAGGGGGGGCTTTCGGGGATCGGGGAAATCGCTTTCTATGAATCCGGAATTGATGACGCCGCTCTGGATAAGTTGGCCCCGCTCATGGAAATCTGCCGGGACAGGGACTTGCCTTTTTTGATCCACACCAATGAACCGGTGGGACACATTTATCCGGGCAAAACGCCGAATACCCTGAAACAGATTTACGATCTTATTAAGAAATTTCCGGAAAACAAAATTGTTCTGGCTCATTGGGGCGGCGGAATTTTCTTTTTCAATCTTTTAAAAAAGGATGTAAAAGAACGCCTTGAAAATGTATATTTTGATACGGCAGCATCTCCGTTTCTTTATGATTCTCAGATATATTGGTATGCAAAAGAGATTGCCGGCCTGGACAAGATTCTTTTTGGCAGTGACTTTCCGCTGTTAAAGCCCGCAAGATATTTCAAGGAGCTTGAAAAAACCGGGCTGCCAAAAGATGAGATCGACTCTATTTGCGGCCTGAACGCTGCAAGACTGCTTAATCTATAGCCATAACCTATAGTGTACACCTTGTTTATTTCGGTTGAAAACTATCGGTTGAATCCCACACTTTTTTTGATATGAAGCACCTCAAACAAAACCTAACCCGCTAATTTCATAACATTATGACTCAAGTTTTGCACCGTCTACTTCTAATAAGACTTAAACTGGTGCGAAATTTGAGTTATAACTTCACAAGTCGAGAAAATTTATTGAAAATGAACTCTTATCTGTTACCTTCAATTTCTACCCTTATTTAAAAACCCCATTTTTTAAAACGCTTTTCTCCACTATTCCATAATAAGCAAAGTTTTTTAGATAGATTTAAAAAAATGTTTGACACATATAGACTTATCGTTTATATTCCATATTAAGAATATAAGGAGTCGCCATGAATGCCTTTGTCAAAGTCATGAAAGCGGTATCCGATCCCAACAGGGTAAAAATCGTGAAACTGCTCCAGCAAAATACGATGTGTGTTTGCGAGTTGCAAAGCGCTCTGGGCATTTCTCAACCGAGTGTCTCCAAACATCTTAAAATACTCGAAGATGCTGGATTGGTCGATTTTCAGAAAGACGGTCTGTGGGTTAATTATTCCTTGACCAACGGTAAAAGCAGTCCCTATGCAGCCAGTTTGCTTGGTAATCTTAAACATTGGCTGGAAGACGATTCTGAAGTCGTTGAATTAATAAAAAAAGTTCCTTATTTAAATCGCGAGGAACTATGCAAAAAATAATTTTTTACCTCATTACATAGTTATATGCTGATATAGAGTTGTATATAATGGAGGTATCAGCCATTATGGTCTTTGTTTCACTGGGTGCTGGGAGTGCAAAGGGATAGAGAATTGCCCGCCTCTGGATAATTCAAACATTAACAATATTGCAGAACCTCTAAACCAGTTTTGTTTTGATTATTAAAGTTGCTGGAAGTCCTCTTGAAAGCAAAGGAGAAAAAGTGACAGTAGCAGAAGCAAGTATCGACAAAGAATCAAAAGGTCTTAGTTTTTTTGAAAAGTACCTTTCGGTCTGGGTGGCGCTTTCAATTGTGGCTGGGATTGCCCTTGGAAAAGTTGCCCCGGGAGTAGCAAAACACCTCGACGGTCTTGCCATTTACGTAGGAGACGCACCAGTAGTTTCTATTCCTATCGCCATCTGCCTTTTCTTTATGATGTACCCCATTATGGTTAAGATTGATTTCGGCGAAGTCCTCATGGCTGGCAAAAACATCAAACCGGTGGGCTTGACCTTGTTCGTTAACTGGGCCATCAAACCGTTCACCATGTATGCTATTTCGATCTTTTTTCTGGGTACGCTGTTTTATAATTTTATTGGTCCCGAAGCCGTTGACTATGTCAAGATGCCCTTGGGTCTGAATCTTACGGTGGGTGCAACGCACGGCGTCGGGAAAGTTATTCTGGTCAACGGATTAAAGGTGCTTGAGGTGCCTCTCTGGCGGAGTTATCTGGCAGGGTGCATACTTTTAGGGATTGCGCCCTGTACGGCCATGGTTCTTGTCTGGGGGTTTTTGGCCCGCGGAAATGATGGCCATACACTTGTCATGGTGGCCATCAACTCCCTTGCTATGCTCTTTCTCTTTGGTCCTTTGGGAGGCTTCCTTCTGGGCGTTGGACGGCTCCCGGTTCCGTGGCAAGCACTGGTACTCTCCATCGGAATATATGTGGCACTTCCGCTTGTGGCGGGCTATACTTCCAGAAAACTTATTATCCGGGCACGGGGTGAAACCTGGTTCAAAGAAAAGTTTCTACACGTGTTAACTCCAATTACAATTATAGCCTTGCTGGTTACGCTGGTACTTCTTTTTTCCTTTAAAGGCGATGTTATTGTATCCAACCCCTTGACCATACTTTGGATTGCCATACCTCTTTTTATTCAAACCAATCTGATCTTTTGGCTGGCATACGGTTTGGCCAAACTGATGGGTCTTAATTATGCGGATGCGGCCCCTTCGGCCATGATCGGTGCCTCCAATCATTTTGAAGTGGCTATTGCTACAGCGGTTTTGCTTTTCGGTCTTTCATCCGGAGCGGCTCTGGCCACAGTTGTAGGGGTGCTGATCGAAGTGCCAGTGATGCTTATGTTAGTGAAAATTTGCTTGAAGACCGACCACTGGTTTTCCTGAAAAGCAGATTGATAAAGAAAATAAACCTTTGAAATTGCGAAGGATGAAAACCTTACGCAATGTTCTATTGGAGGATAGTGTATGTCTAATGGAAGATCTTCAAAGCTTTGGATAGTCAATGTAACATCCTTTATTTTTTTTATTATTTTATGTAGTACTGGATTGCTAAACTGGCTTGTATTGCCCAGAGGATATCAAGCAAGAGGAAGTTTTTTAGTTTCTCTTAGACATTTTTTTATTGCAATCCATGAATGGGTTGCACTGATATTCATGGTTGTTGTCGCAATACATATTATCTTGCATTGGCCTTATATAAAATCAAATTTGAAGAAATACGGTATCATGAAATAACATGCGCTGTTTAAGAGTTAAG
>MAXL01000502.1 GCA_001751005.1 Desulfobacterales bacterium S5133MH16 | reverse complement strand
TTTCTCTTGGAAACCGACTGACTGTTTGAAGGGCTTTAGCACGCGTTAGCCCGAGCCGAATGAAATTATGACTTAAAAAATCAATGGGATAATTTAGCAGCGAATTGTTCTTAATAACTCTGGCGCGGCTCGGGCTTACAGGTGCTTAAGCACAAGTTTCAGTCGGTTGGAAAGAGATACAGGCCGTCGTGGAGCGTTCTCCCTGTATTGGGATTCAAATGCGTTTGCCCTGAACAAACCGATAAATTTAATGATGTTGGAAAAAGACCGTTTTACTTGTTCCCTGAGCCTTTTTAGAATTTATCATTTTTCCGAGGCCTTAAAGGAGGCTCTTTTTGGAAACATATTTAACTCATCGTGTCATACACTGGGATAAAAGGCACTACACATCTTCCAATCACAAACTGATCGGCGAAGAACCCCTGTCGATCCGTGTTGAAGGTAAACCTTATTCTGTTGTTATGCGGACTCCGGGTGATGAACTGGCCCATGCTGCCGGGTTCTGTCTTGCCGAAGGGATTATTGATACTCCCGAGGATATTAAGGTCATCTCATGTTGTGACGGCACAGATTCTAATGTGGTCACCATTACTCTTGAAGAATCGCGTCAGAGCAAAATAACCGGAATTCTGGACAGACGCGGCTTTATCAGCCAGACCAGCTGCGGCATTTGCGGCAAGGAGATCGTCAAAGATCTTTATCAGGTTATTCAACCCATGAAAAATACTGCTCAGATTAATGCGGGGTTGGCACTGGAATGCCTTGAAAATCTTTCCAGCCACCAGCCGTTGCGTAATCAGACCCGTGCATCTCATGCAGCCGCCCTTTACACCTCTGATTTTAAGCTGTTATCGGTAGCCGAAGATGTTGGCCGGCATAACGCCCTTGATAAAGCCATCGGAAAGGTTTTCCTTAATCATAGTCTTGACAAGGCTTCGCTCTTGATCCTTTCTTCCCGAATCAGCTATGAACTGGTGCAGAAAGCTGCACGGGCCCGTATCCCTCTCATATTGGCCTTCTCGCGACCCACATCAATGGCCGTGGAACTGGCATCCAAATTAAGCATAACGTTGGCATGTCTGGCCAAAGGTTCCGGATTATACATTTTCTGCGGAGAAAACCGTTTCATTATTTAAGCACAGTTTGCAATTATTTTTTTAATTCTGCAGGGAATATCCCATTTTTTCAAAAGATGTGAAACACGGGGATGTACCATATGCTCCCAGGGTTTTCCATCCACCATAAGGCGACGAATTTCAGCGGCACTGATGCCTTTTTTCGCGGGCGGCACTTCCCAAAGAACATGAGTATTTAGCCCGAGGGATTCAAAGGTGTCGAGTTTCTTTTTTCCCCAGTCATCGTAAATGGTAAGAAAAAATAAACCATCCATGGGTACATAGTATTTATAAAGCTCGGGCATATTAATGGGAAACGGAACAACTGAGAACTGGTTGGGTTTTACCCCTTCGGCCTGCAATACCTCATTAACCAGAATATATCGTTCATAATAGGTGAGCGGGTTGGATGAGGGATTGTCTCTTTGAGAATCTTCCTGTTCTTTTCTGGTCAACAGGGGATCGGGATTGGTGATTCCAACAACCAGATGCCTGCAAGACCGTTTTCCCGCCAGAAGATACTTAACGTGGTCATTATGAAGAATCTGGAATCTTCCGTGAATGATGCCGGTTTCAGCCGTCTGAAATGACGTCTTTTTTTCTAAGATGCTGTTCATTATTTTTAGATCTCTTACCTCAGAGCTTGCAGAGAACACAGAGGTTGTATTGCATTATTTTCCATCTCATATTATTTCTGTTTTTCCGGTTCATAAGACGCCGTGCACGGTTATGCGGATATCTTTAAGCTCTTTTTCAATAACAGTGATTATTTACTCCAGTTTAAAGGAGTTATACTTTCCTGGCCAGTAGGGTTGGTCAACAGGTGTATCCATTATTCCGTGAAGTTTTGACCGGTCTAAATGGTTCAAAACCATATATATCAGTTCTTTGCCCCTGAGACTTCCCAACACACCGGAAGCCGCACTAATTTCATCAAACTGTCTGACCCTGTCTCGCCTTACGCCACTGCCGTGAAACATGATCGGAACGCTTTCACCGGAATGGATCAACGGACCCGAGCTGGGTGTGGAATGATCGGCAGTTACAATAATCAGCAGTTTCGGATCTTCCAACAGGGGTTGGATCACCTTTCCAATACCTTCATCCAGGGATTCAATGACCGATTTTTTGGCCAGGGGATTTTTTTTATGTGCAGCCTCATCCGGTGTTTTGGTGTGTACATGTATAAAGTCATACTCATTTAAGCATTCATAAGCCATATGGATTCGCTCGGCCAGATCATTGCCGGGATTTCCGGTATCCGTGACTTTTTTAACATCAAGGCCGATATATCTACCAAGGCCCCAGTACATCAGGCCTGATGCCATGGACAGCCCGCGCAACCCGTATCGATCCGCAAAAGGCGTTATATTTTTCAGCTGTCCCGCTCTCTGGGTAACGAGACTGTTTATGGGTAGTTTTCCATTTTTAATCCTTGCCTGATTAAGAGGATGCATGCGCAGCTTATGATAAACATGAATTAAATATTTTTTTAGAGCCCAAGCGGTATGTTCGGTTGCCGGGTCATTACTGTATCCGGCCCATGGCTGTATATTAATCAACGGCCTGTTATTTACAAACGGATCCGAGTCTGTAATAAAAGGAGACACACTGCCTTGAAGGGTAATAATCCCGCGAATTCCGCCTGTGGGATTAAAGCGTATGCTAACTCCTCCTGTTTCAAATTCTTGAACAACATCAACAAATTCTTCAATCTCTTTGTCTGAAATCACAGGTTTTCCCTGTTCAAGGACAAGTTTTTTTTCAGATTCTGTTATACTGGCAAAATGTGATAAAACTGCAACATCTTTCTGTTGGAGTTCAATTCCTGCGCCCAATGCTTCCAGCGCTCCCCTGCCCGGAAACTCCTTTATATCATAACCGAACATGATAAAATGAGCATTTTCACTGGGAAGAGCCTGGCCCATGCAGGCAGCATGGTATAAACCGTTGGCAGACGCCACCGCCACTCTGTCTAAAACAGGGGTTTTGGCAGCTTGAAGCGGTGTCTTAAAATCAAGTTCCTCGTATGATCTGTCTCCAAGCCCATCGAGCAGGATAAGAATACATTTTTCAGGCATATCCAATTCCTTGTTACTATCTTTTTTATGCTTTTATCAAATATTTTCAAAATTCGAAACATGAAAACGGAAAAGAAGTCTATCAAGATGCAAACTTTAAAAAACAGCTGATAGTTTTAAGAAAAATCTTTACGTCTTTTCTATTATTTTTACACATTGAAAAAATTATTGACACATCTGAAATTCGTTCGCGAGAGATCTATGTTATAACTATTTGTAAATACATCTAATTTAATAGATCATTATTGTGGCACATATTTTGCTGTTTTGAATTTTGTTAAATGGAAAGAGAGCGTGGACAATTTTAAGAAAGGGATTGGGTGCCAGTAAAGATTAATAGACAATTCTAATCCAATCTCCCTTTAATCTCATGATTCAAGGATGGGCGTGAATACAGTCACCCGGGAGGAAAGCTCATGTTGCTTAATAAAGGAGAAAAATTACATGTTATCGTAAGAAGGAATTTTGAGAATGATCTAAGACGCCGTTTCGTGGGGGAGGTACAAAAATCAACAGATCTTACCGCTATACTTGAAGGATATGCATTTGTCTTCAATCCATTTAGCAATCAATTTCTCAAAAAGCCTGAAAAACAGGTTATTATTATTAGTCTGGTTGATAGTGGATTAATCATCAATCTTATACCTTCAAATGTGAATTTGGAAGACCTCTATTATCAAAAGAATCCGGAAAACCGGCATGTTTTAACAGATAACAAATCATTTATTTCAGACATTAACGAATTTTCCGAATTGGTTTAGAATAATACATATGCTGTCGGGAGACGGAGTTGACCGATACGGCATTTTGGAAAAACCGGCAAGATTGATACAGAAAATCTACGACAAAATATACGTTGCGCAGGCATCCTCTGATTCCCACGCTGTTACACGGACAACTTTTATTTTAGAGTTTCTGAGTTTTGTTTCTAGGGAATTTGCAATATAATAAGCAATGTTTTCCGAAGACGGCGGATTGTCATCATCAAAGTAATCCAGTTCATTTAAAAACTTGTGATCCAGCCTTGTTATGATTTCAGAGACATGCTGTTTTAGCTCTCCAAAATCTACCAGTACCCCGGCATCATTGAGAGTTTCACCGGCCACGCAAATTTCTATCTTCCAGTTGTGCCCGTGCAGGTTTTCACATTTTTTAGCAACCATCTTGAGCTGATGGGCGGCCGCAAAATGGGAAACAACTTTTAACTCAAACATGATTTCCCATCCTCTTAATAATATTCCGCAGTTAAATTCATGAATTCGTAAATCGCCGAATTCATGAAATTGGGCTTAAGATTGCTTGATCAGGATGCTTCGGCATTGCCGCTTTTGAGAATATTTTTTAATTTGTTAGACAGCTTGCCTGATTCGATTTTGGCGAATTCTTTAAGAAGCGCTTCCTGTTTCTTGTTGAGATTGACGGGTGTTTTTATAACAGCCTGAACTATTTGATCCCCCCGTCTTCCGGTCCTGAGAGAAGGGATTCCCTCGCCGCGAAAGCGAAACAGGTCACCGGGCTGGGTGCCTTTTGGAATTTTAAGTTCCTTTTTGCCATTCAAGGTGAGTACCGCTATGGTATCGCCGAGGGTTGCCTGTATAAAGGAAATTCCCACCTGGCAGATAACGTTTGTGTTGTCTCGTTCGAAAAAGTCATGGGATTCCACATGAATAAAAACATAAAGATCTCCCGGAGGCCCTCCATAACTGCCGGATTCACCTTCACCTGTCAGACGAAGCCTGGATCCGGTATCCACACCGGCAGGAATTCTTACGGCCACCTTTTTATTGACTCTAATCTGTCCGGATCCATTACAGTTAGGGCATGGATGCGGTATTATTTGGCCGTTACCGCGGCAGTGGTGACATGTGCTCCTCACAGTAAAAAACCCCTGGTTGCGGGAAACCTGGCCCGTTCCGTTACACTGTCTGCAGGTTTCCGGATGGGTACCCTGGTCGCAACCATCTCCCTCACAGGAAGGGCAAACCTCCACCTTTTCTAACTCTATTTCGGTTTCTATTCCAAAGGCAGCTTCCATGAAGCCAAGGGAAAGGTCATAACGAAGATCAGCTCCTTTCTGAGCCCTGCTTCTGGAACGACGTCCACTGCTAAATCCGAAAAAATCCTCAAAGATTCCTCCGAAGCTAGAAAAAATGTCTTCAAAACCTCTAAATCCGGAAAAACCCAATCCTTCAAGGCCCTGATGACCAAACTGATCATAGACATTCCGTTTCTGAGGATCTCGAAGCACCTCGTAGGCCTCAGAAGCCTCCTTGAATTTTTCTTCAGCCTCTTCATTGCCGGGATTTCGATCCGGATGAAATTTCAGGGCCAGCTTTCGATAGTGAGCCTTTAATTCGTTATCATCCGCATCACGGTTTACACCTAAAACCTCGTAGTAATCTCGTTTACCTCTCATCTATAGTAACGTCTCTGGAGTTGTATCCCGCGATAAGCGGAGTCAAAATCACAAATCTTATATTAATAAAGTGAATCGGTTATGAGAAAGGGATATATTTTGTTAATTTGATAAAATAATACAAAAACCGGTCTTGTCAATGAAGAATGGGGATTTAAAAATTGAAGATTTTCGATTGAAGGGTTATTCCCGCCGGACATCCTATCCCACAAACGGCCTCCGAATAATAGTATCCTTTTGCCATCGTGAGTCATCGCGATTGGGGTATTCAATGTTGTAGTGAAGCCCGCGGCTTTCTTTCCTGTGACTGGCGCATTTGATAATAAGTTCAGCCACGATCGCTATATTTCTAAGTTCAATAAGATCTGCGGACACTCTGAAATTCCAGTAATATTCATGAATTTCTTTCTGAATGCTTTCAATTCGCCTCTGTGCCCTGGCCAACCGTTTGTCCGATCGTACGATTCCAACATAGTTCCACATAAATCGTCTGATCTCATCCCAGTTATGTGAAACCATAATAACTTCATCACTGTCTGTCGTACCGACTTCATCCCATGGCGGCGGGTCAGGAGTGGAACTAAAATCCAATGCACCAAGATCCTTGACCGCCTGTATAGCGGCTGTATGGGAATAAACCAGGGCCTCGACCAGTGAGTTGCTCGCAAGTCTGTTGGCCCCATGAAGTCCGGTGCAAGCAGTTTCACCGACGGCGTACAGCCGATGCAAATCTGTTCTGCCAAACATGCCGGTGGCGATGCCTCCGCACAGGTAATGGGCGGCGGGAACAACAGGGATAGGTTCCTTGGTCATATCAAACCCAAAAGTGAGGCTTTTTTCATATAGATTCGGGAAACGTTCTTTTATGAAATTGCCATTTTTGTGGGATATATCGAGAAATACGGAATCGTCTCCGCTTTTCTTGAGTTCTACATCGATCGCACGGGCAACCACGTCACGGCATGCAAGATCCTTCTGAGGGTCATACTTTTCCATGAAAGCGTTACCCGAAGAATCGATTAGAATCGCCCCTTCACCTCTTACAGCTTCTGAAATAAGAAAGTTCTTGGCATCCGGGTGATACAAACAGGTGGGATGAAACTGGACAAACTCAAGGTTGGCCACCGTGGCGCCGGCCCGGTATCCCATGGCAATCCCGTCTCCGGTAGCAATATCAGGATTGCTTGTGTAGAGATAAACTTTGCCCGCACCGCCCGTTGCAAGGAGTGTTATCTTAGCACAGAACGTTTTGACCTGATCTGTTTGTCTGTCAAGAACATATGCTCCGCAACAATAATCTTCATGGGTCGTAATGATCTGACCCCTTTTCATGCGTGTTGAAATGGTGATAAGATCTATGGCAATATGATTTTCGAACAGGGCAATCCGATCCTGATTTTTAACATGGGCCACCAAGACACTTTCAAGCTCCATTCCGGTCATGTCATGGGCATGCACAATTCTCTTTTGAGAGTGGCCCCCCTCACGTCCTAAATCAAAATCAATATCATAATCCCGGGATTTGTGATCTGTTCGCTCTTTGTCTTTTACATTGAAATGTACACCAAGGTCAACCAACTCGCGAATTCTGTCAGGACCGTTTTTAACAACCATTTCAACAACATCGCGGTTGCATAGACCGTCCCCTGAAGCAAGAGTGTCCCGAATGTGAAGGTCAAACGAATCAACTTTGTCGAAGACAGAAGCGATTCCGCCTTGGGCATGTGAGGTGTTGCTGTCCATGATCTCTTTTTTGGTGACCAAAGCAACACTGCCAAATTTGGCTACCTTAAGGGCAAAACTAAGGCCTGCCACACCACTACCAATGATCAGAAAGTCTGTATTAATCTGCATCATAACATTATTTTGCATTGAAAAAATCGAAACTGTCAATAATTTCTTTAAAATTACCGTTAGATATGATAATTAATAGTCTTAAGAAGTGTTAAGAATA
>MAXL01000501.1 GCA_001751005.1 Desulfobacterales bacterium S5133MH16 | reverse complement strand
TTGCGGGTTTAATGAAATCTTTGATTCTTTATATTTTTCCCCTGATTGTAATCGTAATTTTTATTGACTTGAGCATGTTGCATCCTGATTTGATGAAGGCGTCTCGCAAAGGGTGCGAAAAGGATATTAATAAAGCAGCATAGAGAGAGTTGTGGAAAAAATTAGGGTTCTTGCTGTTATTCCCGATGGCGGCAATAAAGCTTCAATGATATTCGCACATCGGCAGATGAACAGTTTAAAAGCAACTTCAATCAATGTCGATATTTTTATGCTAAAGTCACGGACATCATTGAAGAGTTTATTTTCTGATATGATTGCTTTTAGACAAAAATTAGCTGCCTTTCATCCTCATATTGTTCATGCTCATTATGGAACAGTGACATCTTTTTTTTGTGCATTAGGGGCAAACAAACCATTAGTTATCACTTTTCGTGGCAGTGATCTCAATCCAGTGACAAGCGAAAATGCTTTTAGGAAAGGTGTTAAACAAGTATTGTCTCAATTATCAACACTTCGCGCCAAACATATTATATGTGTTAGTCAAGGGTTGAAAAAGCGTCTCTGGTGGAGAAATGATGAAGTAAGCATTATTCCTTCAGGAATTGATTTATCTATTTTTAAACCTTTACAGATAAAATGTGCCAGGAAACGATTGGGCTTGAGCTTAACTGATAGAATTATTCTTTTTAATGTGGGAAAATCACCATTAGTGAAACGACTAGATTTAGCGGAACAGGCTCTTAAATTTGTCAAGTCGCATTTTCCAAATACCTGTCTCGTTAAACTTTATGGAAACATAGATCCCGATGATATGCCTTTTTATTATAATGCTGCAGACTGCTTGTTATTGACAAGTGATCATGAGGGTTCGCCTAATGTAGTCAAAGAGGCGGTATCATGTAATTGCCCCGTCGTTTCTCTGGATGTTGGAGATGTGAGAGAACGTTTGGCTGGTGTGTGGCCATCAAAAATTGTAACAAGAGATCCTGTAGAAATTGGGCGCGCCATTATTAAAATTTTTAAGTTGAATAGAAGATCAAATGGACATAATACAACCCGCGCAATATCTCTTGATAGACTATCTACGAAAACAGTAAGCATTTACCGTTCTATGCTTTAACCTAAGTTGTGTTGTCTGGCTCAGGGTTGCGTTGAAGCGGGTGGAAAAGGAAGATATGGGGTGATGAATATATGGTTTATATCTGCTTATGATACACCTGAAGGTCAATCCTCAAGAACATATGATTATTCCACAGAACTAACTGCTATGGGACATAAAATAACTTTTTTCACATCAAGTTATAGTCACTTTACTCATGAAGAAAGACTTAAACCTGGTGAGAGATGGCGGGAAGAATGGTTTGGAAAGGTTCGTGTCATTTGGCTGAAAACTATTCCATACAAAGGGAACGGCTTGCTGCGAGGCGCTAACATGTTGAGCAATGCTTGGCGTGCCTATTGGACAGGCAGATCAATAAAGGAAAAACCGGATATCATATTCGGACCATCTGTTCCTTTGTTTACCGGGTTGTCGGCATATATGCTTTCTATGAGTAAAAGGTGTCCCTTTTGTTTTGAAGTCAGAGATATTTGGCCTCAAGCACTGATTGATCTTGGTGTCATATCTAAAAGGAATCCGGTAACATGGTTATTTCGAAAAATTGAAGTTTTTCTTTACAGGTATGCCAATAAAATTATTTCGGTTTTGCCTTTTGCATATAAACATATTTGTAAATATGGAATACCACCTGAGCGGATTGTATGGTTTCCAAATGGCGTTAACCTAAAACGTTTTTCTGATTGCAAACCATATTCTGGCGGAAAGGCGGATAAGCTCATTGTGATGTATGTTGGCCGGTTTGCAGCAGGCCATGGAATTGAAGTTATCTTGCAGACAGCAAAGCGGTTACAAGAAGATGCGATTTCGAAAACAAAATTTATATTTTTTGGAAACGGGCCGCAAAAGCACCGTTTCCAAAAAATGGCGTGTGAATATAATCTTGAGAATGTTGATTTCAGAGAAGCTGTGCCAAAAAACAAAGTTCCGCAGGTTCTCGAAGAAGCTGATCTCCTTATCGCTAGTCTTCAGGATATTCCCATTTATCGGTTTGGAATTAATCTGAATAAAATTTACGACTATATGGCTTCAGGACGTCCAATTATATTTGCGATTAACGCCCCAAATAACCCAGTGGCAGACGCAAATGCAGGAATCTCGATTCCTCCTGAAGATCCGCAAGCCATGGTTGAAGCAATCAAGAGTATTTTTTTTATGTCACCTCAGAAGCGGCGTTTTTTGGGAAAAAATGGCAGAAAATATGCTGAAACAAACTATGATATTTGCAGGCTTGCCAAAAGACTCGAAAGTATACTCATAGAGATCGCAGAAAGGGAAGGGAATAAAGCAGACAAAAAGATAAGGAAAGTCCATGAAACTTGAAGATCGTAAACTTAAAGAGATTGAGCATTCTCGAAAGCGAAGAAGCATTCTCCAAGGCTTTGAGCGTCAAAGCGACACAAACAAGTCAGAAAGGGTGAAAAATCTTGAATCAGTGATACTTGATAAAGATGCGTTTGATTATAATTTTTCAAACATGAAATTCTATTCAATTACAAACAAAAGCGAAGCATTTCAGTATAAATGGATCAAGGATAGATGCACGCCGGGCATTAAAGTGCTCGACTTTGGATGTGGCAATGGTGAAAACGGCATCTATGCGGCGCGTTGTGACGCCGATGTCATAGGGATAGATATCTCGCCC
>MAXL01000500.1 GCA_001751005.1 Desulfobacterales bacterium S5133MH16 | reverse complement strand
GCCAGACAAGGCACTTTATACCGCTTCATCTGCTGATCAACAGTAATGGACTGTGACTGAACACCGCCCACAGAGCACAGAACAAGTATTGCACCGTCAAGGACCTTTAAAGCTCTTTCCACCTCTATTGTAAAATCAACATGCCCCGGGGTATCAATGATATTAATCTCATGGTCCTGCCATTCACAATATGTTGCCGCTGAGGCTATCGTTATGCCGCGCTCCTTTTCAAGCTCCATGGAATCCATTGTTGCGCCAACACCATCTTTTCCCTTCACGTCATGTATTGCATGTATGCGTTTGGTGTAAAAAAGAATCCTTTCGGTAAGCGTAGTCTTACCTGAATCAATGTGTGCGCTTACGCCTATGTTTCTAACTTTGTGAGAAGTCTTTTCCATAATGTTTTTATCCTAAATAGTGTCCGAACGAAAACCAAAAATTTTTTTCAAGTTCAAGGAAAGCGCAAATTTTAACCGCAGGAATACATTGAGTATTTTGAGGATAGCGCTAAAGCTTCACTGCGTGCCAAAATTTAAGCCTGACGCAAAAATCGGGAAAATTAGCAGTTTTCGTTCAGGCACTAAATAAAAAATCCCGCATTGTGGATTAGACCATATGGGGATTTATATTAACTATGATTTCCAAATTAGAAAAAGAATTTACATCATCTCAATCCAATCCTCTATGGTTACAGTAAAACTATTACAATTAACAATTGACTGAAAAACTTATTGCCGTCAAATAGAAAAGAACCAAAATATTTATTAAAGATAAATTTGTCAAGAAATTTTTTAAACCGTTAAGAAAACCACTTCTTGCAATATATACCTCGAAAGGTATAACGCCCCAAGAATCAGCGGAGATTTCTCAACGGGCAAATCAATGACTTGTAAAAAACAGCCAAAGTCGAGTACAAAATACTTTATGAAATTGTTTGTGAGTAGTAAGCTGTGATTATGAAATTTTTTAGGTGGAGTTTTATTGGTATCGGCGCGGTCATTGCTGTTTTCTTGTTTTTATTAATAGGTGCAAGGCTTTACCTCAATACAGACAGGGCGCAGCAACAGCTTCAAGCAAAGGTTAATCAGGCCATTGCCGGTACAATAATTTGGTCAGGAAGTCGCCTTTCACTTTGGAGGGGTGAGGTTGAATTACACAACGTGCTGCTCAGCACGCCCACAAATGATAAACTGGTTGAATTGAACCGTCTTTTCCTGCGGATATCCTGGAATCGACTGTTCAAGGGGGAATTATGCGTTAATAATTTGTTTTTTGAAAACCCCCGGATATATTTGAAGACAGATCAACTGGGAAATCTTAATCTCGTGCAGACGCTTTACCCCCCTGAGAACACTGAATCAAAGCCCATGGATTCAGGTCTTGGGTTTAATGTGGTGATCCGGGAGCTTAAGGCGCTGAACGGTTTTTTTCAATACCAAACTGCAGAAGACATTGCTGAGAACCAAAAAGACCGGATGGTTCTTCAAAACATTAATCTGACCATTAGGGATGCGAACCTTTTAAAACAAAAAGCCCGCCTTACCTGTGAAATTTCCGGCGGAAATATGGCTGGAAGCAGGATCGACCGAATGCATTTAAGCTGCTGTCTCACCGACAGATGCCTGACCATCAATGATTTAAACTTATATACATTTGCGGGCAGATTTGATCTAAATGGCCAGGTAGACTTTAAAAAGGCCTTTGCCAACGGATTTATCTCGTCCCATCCTGATTTAAATGCCATATCCTATAAACTGTCCCTGCGCCAGAAAAACACCCTGCTCGAAACCATGCCCTTCAAAAAATCAGGTTTAAAAGGATCCATAACTTCTTTAATCAAGCTTAAAGGAACGGGCATTAATCCAGGGACGCTAACGGCTGAAACCGCCCTGGAACTATTTGCAGGCAAACTGTCCGCCGGGGAGGCATTTTCTCACCTTGATGCACATGTGAAAGCACGGGCAAGCATGGAAAAGGGGCGGGTTACGGTTCATCAGCTTGACGCCCGGGCAGGTAAAACTCACCTTAAGATCGCCGGCGATTATGACATTTCTTCCCGTAAGGTCGCGGCTGATTTTAAATTCAATGCCCCCGATCTGGCTGAAGTACTGTTACTGTTAGGGATCAACGCGTTGGGGAAAATGAATATACATGGCAACATAGGTGGAACGATTGCGGCGCCGATTGTGGATGCGCAATTACAGGGGGAAAATTTAGAATTCGATCAGGTAAAGATCGGCAATGCAAATGCAAAAATCCAATTTTCAGAAGGCATGCTTTCCCTGGATTATGGAAAAATTCGCAACCACAATTCATTGCTCAATATTTCAGGCGCTGTCCGGATACGTGATCCCATAACGCGTGATATTTTGAAAAACCCTGGTTTAGACATTGTAATAAAAGGAGACTCTCTGTTTATTGAGGATTTTATTGAGGGAATCAAGGGGAAACTCGTTCTGAACGGCCATATCTTTGGGCATACAGCACATCCCCAGGGGAGATTAAATATTAAAGGAAAACATATCGACGTCTATAACCGGAAAGTACGGGAGTTTCAGCTAACCTCAGATTTTGATGGCGATCAATTTACTTTGGACCCTTTTGAACTCGTAATTGCGCCCGGTGAAAAAATCCTGCTCCATGGTTTCATGACCGGAAAAATCCAGGTCAATGGCAATGCCAAGACACCGGATCAGGTAAAAGGGTCGGCCGATATTTCCCGGATTGAGATTTTTTCGAATCAGACAGAATTGATCCGATCCAGTGACTTCAAGGCTTTTTTAAAGGATGGTAAAATTTCGATCCCCGGTGTCAGCCTGAACCTGCTTGAACGGGGTGTTATGAAAATTAAAGGCAACGGCACACTGAATGGCGACCTTGATATTAAAGCCCATGGCAACATCCCTTTGGAAGTCATATCGCATTTTTCACATGTTTTCCCCAATGCCGCCGGTGAAGTGCGCCTTTCTCTCAGCGTGAACGGAAACCTGTCGCAGCCAGACTTGCGTGCTGATGCTGAAATTAAGAATGCCGGAATAACAGTTCCCGGACTTTCACAGAGCATACACGACCTGAATGGCCGTATTCTGGTAACCAGGGAAGCGGTTGTTCTGGATAACATTAGGGGAATGCTGGACACCGGTAGTTTTGAACTGTTTGGCGCCATTGATCTTAAGGCATATCGACCATCAAAAGCGGGCCTCAAATTAAAAGCCGATGATCTTCCGATTATGATTCCCGATACCTTAGAAACCCGTTTGAGCGCTGAACTGGATATTAGTGGCACACCTGAAAAATTCCTTATATCGGGAGACGTCCAAATGCTTGAGGGGAAGTATTATAAGGATGTACATCTAAATCTTATCGAAAACATCGGTAAAAAATCCCGCGAAGAGGCCCTGGCAGCGCCTGAGATTCCATGGCCTTTTTTGAAAAACATGGAGATTGATATTACAACCCGTTACAGAGAACCTTTTGTCATAGATAATAATATGGCATTATTGGCCATCAAGCCTGATCTTCGCATATACGGATCGGTGAATCAACCCCTCATCAGCGGGAGGGCAGAGGTAGAATCCGGCGGAACCGTTTATTTCCAAAAAAAGGAGTTTGATGTTAAAAAAGGTGTCTTTGATTTTATCAACCCGTATAAAATTGAGCCGATCATTGATGTGCTAAGCGAAATAATAATTCGGGAATGGACCGTTTTTTTGAGTATCTCGGGAACACCGGGCAATCTTAAGTTTAATTTTTCTTCCAGCCCATCAGAAAGTGAGGAAGATAT
>MAXL01000499.1 GCA_001751005.1 Desulfobacterales bacterium S5133MH16 | reverse complement strand
GGAGCCAGGTCAGAGATAGATGGCTCTGCCTTGGAGTTTTGTGTCTAAAATCACAAATTCCAAGCACCAAATTACAAATAAATTCCAAATCCCAAATTCCAAACCGGTTCAAACCGATTGTTTTTTTTGTTTGGGATTTTGAATTTCGGTCATTGTTATTTGTTTGTTTTTTAGGATTTGTTATTTGGAATTTCAAAAGGATAAACAAAGCCTGGTCCTTTGAGCCAAGATTTTTTACTTACCGGCCACATCCTTCCCGCAATGCTTGCAGACTTTTGCTCTTTTCTTTATTATTTCCGCACAAAAAGGGCACTCTCGGGTGAAATATCGTTCATGAATCTTCTTTACAGATTCATCGACCTTTTTCTGAACAATCTCATTGCCGAATCTGGCACTTCTGATCGGCTCTATGGCTTCCAGTTCCCCTATGTCCCCGATCATTTCCGCTGCCTTTAACCTCACCCGTTGCGGTTCGGTGGCATCAAGAAGTAATCTGACAACCGTGACAGAATCTTTGGAAACATAGGCGCCCGCAAGAATCGAAAACCCTTTTTTTATTTTCTCTTTCAAAATTTCCTGTTCCGCCAGAACCTGATCGTCAATTATTTGCCCGGTGCCTCCTATTTGACTGAATACCGGCATGTATTCAAATTGTTTGGTGCTGGGGTAACACATGCACCTGACGGAAGCTTTATGGGCATAATTATCCATTATATCATCCCATCCCTTTAAATACGGCGGGCAATCATTATTGAAACATACAAACAGGTAAGGTTCTCCCCAGCCCAGGCCGTCGCTGAAGGAAAAAGGAGGGACCTCCCATAAAGTCATTTCCTTGCCGCAGTGGGGGCACAAGGGTTTTTTCTGGGAAAGAATTTTTTCTAAAACCTGTTCTTTGGTTTCGAAGGCCATTGGTTATTCTCCATTTTTGATGATCTCGTAAAAGGTCAAATTCATCACGTTTTATGATTTAGTCCTTTAGTTGTAAATTTTGTGCATTTTGTGGCAAAAAAAGTTTGATCACACCACGAAGTACACGAAGGTTATATATTTTATTCTTCTTTTCCTTCGTGATCTTCGTGGAAAAAATAAAACCGATCTTTTTTGGTTCCGGGTTGTCCGGCTTAGGTTTTAGGCAACTATATTTTAAATTTTTAACAGACAGTTAAAACTTAACACCCAAATTTCTGAACTCAAGTTTTGGACCCCGATTTTGTATAGTATTATTAAAAAAGGTTTGCAATACTAAGTTGAATCAGCATACTTGTTCACGAAATGTTCGGCGTTACTTCAGGAAGTCCGTTTTTATGCCAGCCTCTGAGATTATAATAATCCTGTAACATGGTTCCGAGTTCTTCTTCTTTAATCCAGTGTCCTGTTTTAAGACTTTCTTTGTAAAAACGTTTCGGGAGATTGTCATCTTCAGGTTTCATGCCTTCCCGTATATTAAAGCAACGAATCAAGGTCGATATTTCAGAAGCTCTTTTGCGCAACGCGGCTTTGTCCTGTTTTAAGCCGGTGGTCATCTCGATAATCTCTCCCAGCCGCTCCCAGGGATACATATCTCTATAAAATCGGCATAGAATGAGTGTATCCATAAGCGTCAGGCGATCTTCGAAATCGATAAAAAGCTCGGCTTTCCCTTTGATAATCTCCGGGGCGATCATCCCTTTTATCTCGGGGTTATGGAACGTTGCCCTTAAATGGCATGCGCCACGGTCGGCGGTGGCAAAGGCAAGCCCACATCCCTTGAGAACCCTGGGATCATAACCGGGCAGTTCAAGTCCTTTAACATGCACCGCCATATCTTCCATGTCCCAGGTCCGGGCCGCATGTCTGATCCCCCGGGCCAGAATGTCTCCGATGCCCTGTCTATTAGCGATTTTTTTAAGCAAACCGGCTATGGCATCCACATCTCCATATTCTATCTTAAGATTGATTTTTTTCCTTTTGGCAGCCTCAATTGTAAATCCACAGAGATTTCCTGCGGATATGGTATCCATGCCCAGACGGTCGCAGATATCATTTAAATAGGCGATTTCTTCAATGCTGTCGATCATACAGAGACCGCCAAAGGCGAAAATTGTTTCGTATTCAGGGCCTTCGATTTTTAGACCGGCATGGCGGCCGTTTAGCACCGTTGTCATTCTGCCGCATGCGATAAAGCATTTAGCGCATGCACGGGGCTGAACGCTGCACTGATTATGCAAAGCTTCTGCACTGATATTTTCCCATTTATCAAAAAAACC
Source organism: Desulfobacterales bacterium S5133MH16 (assembly GCA_001751005.1). Lineage (GTDB taxonomy): Bacteria > Desulfobacterota > Desulfobacteria > Desulfobacterales > UBA11574 > S5133MH16. The sequence continues at coordinate 2,211 of MAXL01000499.1, read as the reverse complement.
TTCAGACCAGTACCGGGTCGGGAATGCCTTTATTTTATTGACGGACTCGACCATCATCGGCGTGCCCATATTTTTGTATGCCTGAACCACAGGATTGTTTTTTGATTCTGAAGCAAGCTCCTTTGAAAACGCTCTCACTTGCTTTTCATTAAAAAGCGGACGCTTTCTATTGCCCTTAAAGACGATTGCCTTAAGATTTTTTGAACCCATGACCGTTCCCACACCGGTCCTTCCGGCAGAACGCCAGTAGTCGTTTTCGATAACAGCAAATCGAACAAGGTTTTCTCCTGCCGGACCGATGACCACGGCTCCGGATTTTGTTGATCCGTTGCCGAATTTTTCGTTTACGGTATCTTCGGTTTCATAAGTATTCATTCCCCAAATATCGTCAGCATCATTGAATTCTACCCCCTCAGGTTCTATGACGATGACTGCCGGGCGCTTGCTTTTTCCCGTGACGATGATGGCGTCAAATCCTGCGGAATCGATCGCTTCAGGGACTTTTCCGCCGGCGTAAGATTCAGAATAAAAACCGGTTTGAGGTGACTTTGTAAAGACTCCGTAGCGGCTTGAGCCCCATATTATGCTGTTGGTGATGGGACCGGTTGCGAAAATCAGGCAATTGTCCGGTGAGAGCGGATCAACGCTTTCCGGATTCATTGAATAAAGGAGATATGAAGCCAGCCCTTTGCCGCCAAGGTATTTCAAAAGCACGGTATCAGGTAAGGTTACGATATCATATGTTCTATCGGTTAGATCGACTTTTAAAAATCTGCCATAAAAGCCATACATTATTGAGTCTCCAGCAAATGGTAATTTATTATGTCCAGCGTCCGGGAATAACGGTCCGGCAATATTTACATTGATTTTCGTCCAGGTTGTAAGTCGGTATGAAATATCCGATCCGCTCAATTAGCAGTTTTTTACAATTGTGGCAATAGGTGTTATTTCCTTCCGGGTAGGAAGCGTTGCCCACATAGACATAGTGGATTCCTTCCGCCATGGCAAGCTTGCGAAACCGGACAAGTGTTGAGACTGGAGTGGAGGGCAAACGGTCGAGTTTGTATCTGGGGAAAAAACGTAAAAAGTGCAAGGGATAATCAGGCCCGAGGTTTGTAAGAATCCACCGGCACATCTGTTTTACCATTTCGGCATCATCCACATACCCCGGAACAACCAGGGTCGTTATCTCAAAGTGGACTCCCTGTTGGTGTAGTGTTTTGAATGTATCTAAAACCGGTTGCAAACGGCCGCCGTTCAATTTCCGGTAAATGGCATCGCTGAACGATTTGAGATTTACATTGGCAGCGTCCAGAACGTCGCACAGTTTTAGGAGAGGTTTTCGATTAATGTAACCGTTTGAAATCCATAAATTAGATATCCGGTTATCTCTGGCCAGTCGGGCGGTATCTAACATATACTCAAAAAAAGTAGTGGCTTCGGAATATGTGTAGGCAATGGACTGGCAGCCAGTGCTCTGTGCGGTTTTTACGACATCGGCAGGAAAAAGCTCGTAGTGGCGGACTTCGTCAGGTTTGGTCTGGGAAATTTCCCAGTTCTGGCAATTCAAACAGCGAAAGTTGCAGCCGGTGGTGGCGATGGAAAACGATTTTGACCTGGGTTTGAAATGATACAGTGGTTTTTTTTCAATGGGATCCACATTCATACTGCAAGGATTGCCGTATGTCAGGCTGTAAAGGGTGCCGTCCATATTGACCCTGGAACGGCAGACACTGCGGTCGCCGGGTGACAACAGACACCTGTTGGGGCAGATGCCGCACATTACCCGTTTGTTGTCCAGCTTTGTATAAAAAAATCCCTCGTGAGACCATTTCCACAATTTTTTAGGTGCATCTCCTTTAAAAACATGGCCTCGGATATCTGCCGGTCCTGCTGCCGCACCCGCTTCTAAGGAAAAGGGCCAGAACGCATTAGCCTGAACCGCGCTGCAAAGCAATCCCGCACTACAATAAAGAAAATGACGTCGACTAATTTTTTTCATAACGCGCAACCATAACAATTAAACTGCAAAGCTTAAGCCCGATCAAGCCGGCCGCAGCCCAGATAATCCCGCAATAGGGGATCAATACTACGCTTGTGACCAGGGTTCCGCATGCGGCTCCGATAAGATCGGCAGAAAAGGTTCTGGTCACTGCCGGGGCGTCTCCGCCCCGTAAATAAAGAGCTACCGGAAACTGGAAACCGCAAATC
>MAXL01000498.1 GCA_001751005.1 Desulfobacterales bacterium S5133MH16 | reverse complement strand
TGATACGTTCAAAAAGGAATTTCTGGCCGCAGCCAAGAGTCAGTTTGGCAGCGGGTGGGTTTGGTTGGTATTGGACGACGATATACTTAAAGTAGTCACGACTGCAAATGCAGATACACCCCTCTCTCAAGGACTGAAGCCCATCTTTACCGTTGACATCTGGGAGCATGCTTACTATTTGGACTACCAGAACCGGCGTACCGATTTCGTAGAGACTGTGCTTGATAATCTTGCCGACTGGGATGCAGTTGCTTTCTTTATGGAACAATAGAACTAAAATCCCATTAGGGACGTATAAGCGTAACCAATGATAAAAGGATGGAGCACGACTCGAAACTTTTGAAAATATATTACAACACTGCCTTTTCGACGCAAATCATCATTCACGCGTTATAAATTTTTTAATGCAACAATACCCGTATATTCCAATTCCGGTTTATACAGTTATATATTCTATTGAAGTAATTTAATTACGGCTTTCATAAACGCTGGAAGATCATCCGGCATCCTACTGGTTATTAGTTTTCCATCCACAACCACTTCCTGATCAACCCATTTTGCCCCAGCATTTATTAAATCGTCTTTTATTGCAAAAAAAGAGGTTACTTTCCTTCCGGAGAGTATCCCCGCAGAGACCAGCATCCATCCCGCATGACAAATGGCAGCTATCGGCTTGTCGGTATTAAAAAAGTCTTTTACCAAGTTCACCATGGAAGGGTATCGGCGCATCATGTCCGGTGCATAACCACCCGGAATGATAATCCCGTCAAAGTTTTCCGCAGATACCTGGTCGGCACTGGCATCCGCTTTGGCCTGTGTGCCCGGTTTACCGGTATAAATTTCAGCACTACCGGAGCCAACCACCGTAACTTCTACGCCTTCCTCTTTTAACCTATAATAAGGATACCAGAATTCAAAGACGTTGAACATTTCTTCTATTAAAATAATTACTTTTTTCCCTTTAAGTAGCATTTTACCCTCCATTTTTTGGTAAAGATCTTATATCCCCTGACTTTAATTTAACAGGAATTCTCCCAAGAGACCTTTGAAAAATCCTAAGAAGAACGCTTCAGGACACGACCGGTCCGGATGAACAACCTCAGTCAGACTTTGCGCAAGCAAGGGTTTCAGCGGTTTCTGCATGGAGGTCGCCCTCAGTTTCGTGATGCTCTGGATTTTCAGGCTTTAACCTGGTCCCGATACCCCCGAAAATTGGCTTCGCTGAAAGAAACAAAAGAATAATCGCACCTGCCCATTCAGCCCAAACCGGCATGATTTCTGCCGCTTGACCGATAACCGCCTGAGCGGATATACCAAAAAAAGTATAAATTTGATCCAGAACCAGCCCGAAAATTACCGTCATAAGGGCTATGGAGACAAGATAGATTGTGGTAGCCCTTTTGCCAAGTATGCCCAGTAGAACTGTTAATGATGTCACATTGGTTGCTGGGCCGGCAATGAGAAATACCAAGGCCACCCCGGGACTCACTCCTTTAAGGATCAGAGCTGCCGCAATTGGTGTCGAGGCCGTCGCACAGATGTACAAAGGGATGCTGACTGCCAGCATGATCAGCATTGACTGAATGCCGCCGCCTAAGTTCCTGCCGATAATCTCTTCCGGTATAACGGCCGTGATAAGCCCAGCAAAAAGCAGACCAAGAAGAAACCATCCGGCCATGTCACCCCACAGCTCGGTCAACGCAAAGTTAAGCCCGGCCCGTATCTTTTCTGTAAAGGTGTGGTGCTGCGAATGCTCCTCGGGCGGACAATCAATGCCATCACAGCACCCGTCAACAAGGCAGGTGAGGTCATGAGAGGGAAAACTGCTTTTGCCGCCGGAATTGAAAAGATTTTCGGCTACACCGGCGACTGCTGCCGTGAAAAAGGCCACGACCGGACGGGCAACAGTTATGATCGGATCAAGCAGGGCGAATGTAATTGCAATGGAATCAACACCAGATTCGGGGGTGGATATCATAAACGCAGTTGTTGCTCCGGTATTTGCACCCTGTTTCCGCAGCGACACGGCTGCAGGTAGCACACCGCATGATCATAAGGGAATAGGGATGCCTAGCAGGGCTGCCTTGAAGACAGAGAGAAACCGGTCCTGCCCAAAGTGATGGGCCACTGAGTTAGGATTGATAAAGACCCTAAGCAAGCCGCTTACCATAAGTCCGAAAATGATATATACAGAGGATTCCAGAAGAAGATTCCATGCCTCATGTAAAACACTCAAAATTAAATCCATTTTCTCTTAACCTCATCTCTATTACTCACGCACATGTTCCAGTCCAACGTTGAGAAGGTCTACCATGTGATCATCATCCAGGGAATAGAAAAGTATCTGAGCTTTCCGTCGTTTTTTTATCAAGGCCATGTCCCTCAGTCACCTGAGCTGGTGAGACACTGCAGACTCAGTTATTTCGACCCGGAGCTTATGGATGTGTTTTTCCAGATCTTCGAGGTAATCAAAGCCATTCGGGTAAAATCTGTTAAAAGTAATGGGATCAATCTTATTCTGGAAATTTTATGGTTACTTTCTTCCCACCATTCTTAGTTTTCATTTTAATGCTAAGATCAATACTGCTATCCCGGATACCTAACGCCAACGGGGTTTTTCCTTCACCCCCCTCGATATGAGTAATTCCGATCACCGTCTCGATGATTTTTTCAGCCACTTCGGAACCGGGAGACGGAAGGTCTGTTTTACGGTATTCAGCAGTTATCTTTACATTTCCGTCATCCAATCTTGTGACGGAAATTTTTTCGGCGTTGTTATGGAAAAATTTTAAGAGGTATTTTGCCAACAAGTGCAGATAAACCACTTTGTACAAGTAAATGTGAATCCCTATAATTTACAAAAAAAAGGATCAGGATTTATTCCCGATCCTTTTAAACAATATTTATATTTAACGACAGCAAGGATCGACATAACAACAACAAGGATCAACGTAACAGCCGCAAGGATCAGCTGCATAGTAACAACAAGGATCAACTATGTAGCAACAGGATTCAGAGACTTTTCGATCCGTACTATCGGCATTTTCTGATTTTATATTATCACTCATACAATCACCTCCCCTTATCCCAGAAAGTAGTTATACATTTTCCGGAATACTTATTCGCCGTCTATAGGATGACGGTCATGCAAGACTTTAAACTGTAGGCGAAAAGATTCATATTTTTACAGTGATCATAGTTATTTTGTATCAACAGAAGGTGTCTCCTTCGTTGAACTTTATCTCAAGTCGATCCGAAAGAACCTCATCCTGCCAATGTATAAAAGATAAGTCTCATTTTTAAAATCACAACCCTAATTGTAGATTTTTAGATTATTAAATTCTATTAAAGGGTTGTTCAGGTTTTTTCTTAATTAAACCGTTCGCTTAAGCATCAGAATGAGCAGGGTGTACAAATTTAATTTCCCCCATTCTTTTTTTTAAATCCTCCGAAAAAAATTAATATTTATCATTAAAAGTTTTATTCGTGATTTGAATCACTATATCGATTTTAAATGATCATTAAAATCTAAAAAATAATTTTACCATTTATTTTTTCTTTCATTAACCACCTGTTTTTCCCTGATCATGCAACAATGTGGATAGCCTATAAGTGTTTTTTTAAAAAAGTTGACACTACCACATAGTGGCATTATTATTCATATAGAATCACAGAATAATTACTACGTTCAAATATAAGCCCGTTATAATTGATGGCTTCGTAAAAAGTCCAACTTCTGCGTTGCGCTGCATTCCTCGTCACTGCAACGTACTATAAGTACGTCTCATTCCTCGGAATTTGCGCGC
>MAXL01000497.1 GCA_001751005.1 Desulfobacterales bacterium S5133MH16 | reverse complement strand
TTGCCAATGTCCCGGAAAGCCAGAGAAAAGATGTGCTCAGTTGCACGGAAACGGATGATACTTCCAAGCCTGAGGAGCAGGTCCAAGATGCTGTGAAACATCCAACTGAAATCAATAAATTCCAGGAGGAGCGTCCATTGCCGGAGCAGTTGATTAAGATTAAAGCGGAATTGGACAAAGAGAATGCGGAACTGATGAAACAGTTGGAAGCCTTTAGCAAGGAAAGGGAAATATTGTCAACCCATACAACATCAAGAGATTACAAAGAGAAAGTTAAATACTTTAATGAACGTCTAGCCGATTATGAAAAGCGGCGCAGATTGTTTCAGAAAAAACTCGATGCTTACAATTCAGAAATAGGCAAATAATAGACTAATGAACTTTTTTAATTCCCGAACAAAAAACAATCTTTAAAGAGACGGATTACTACTTATTAATGAAAGTGGTCTAAAATGCCAAATAATAATCAAAACCTGTTATCAGCCCAAAATATTTGTCAGGCCCTTTTAAACAAGAGCCTAATAAAATCTATTCAAGCAAAAGAAATCCTTAAAAAAAAGGAGATCCTCAAGTCCCGACTGGAAAAGCAACGGAACCGGAAGAATGCTTCCGGGGATAGGAACATAAGTCCTGTAAGCATCATCGATGTAATCGCTTCGCTGAACCTGAAATGCCTCGGCCCCGACGCCAGGGTAATCGATGAAGAGCTCATTTTCCAGGCCCTTGCAGAAGAATGGAAAATTCCGTTTAAGAAGATTGATCCCCTCAAACTGGATCTCAATCTGGTGACCACAACCATTCCTCGAAGCTTTGCCATGAAACACCTGGCACTGCCCATCGGCATTAAGGACGGATATCTGACCGTGGCAACGCCGAATCCTTTTAATGTGGAAGTCATGGAAGATATTGCTCGGGCCAGCCAACTCAAAGTCAAGGTCGTTGTAAGTACAAAATCCGATATTGTTAAGTTAATTAATGAATTCTTCGGTTTCAAACGCTCCATTACCGCAGCTGAACATCAGTTTGCCGGCCTTTCGGTGGATCTGGGCAATCTCGAACAGTATGTCCGATTGAAGCCCTCCGATGAACTTCCCTCCACGGATCAGCATGTTGTCAATGCGGTGAACCACCTCTTTACCTATGCATTTGATCAGAGGGCCAGCGATATTCATATTGAGCCCAAAAGGGATGTAGGCCTGATCCGGATGCGAATCGACGGAGTTTTGCACACCGTGTATCAACTTCCAAAAAATGTCCATTCCGCTATTATAAGCAGGATAAAAAACCTGTCCAGACTGGACATGGCAGAAAAAAGAAAACCCCAGGATGGAAGAATTAAAATCGATAAGGAAGGGGTCGAGATTGAGATACGGGTCTCGACCATACCCGTGGCTTTTGGTGAGAAGGTAGTCATGCGAGTCATGGATCCGAACATCCTTTTTCAGGACCTGGAAAAGCTGGGTTTTACCTCCACGGATTTAATTCGGTATAATAAATTTATCAATATGCCCCATGGAATTGTGCTTGTTTGTGGTCCAACGGGAAGCGGAAAATCCACCACCCTTTATTCAACTCTCCGGGATCTCTATACGCCTGAAATAAATATCACCACCGTAGAAGACCCCATCGAGATGGTGCATGAGAACTTCAACCAGATCGCTGTTCAGCCGGTTATAGGAATCACTTTTGCCACGATTTTGAGGAATATTTTAAGGCAGGATCCTGACATTATCATGATCGGGGAGATGAGAGATCTGGAAACGGCTGAAAATGCCGTTCAGGCCGCATTGACCGGACACCTGGTGTTATCTACCCTGCATACTAACGACGCCCCTTCATCCATTACCCGGCTTTTGGATCTTGGGGTTCCTTCATTTCTAATTCAAAGCACCCTGGTAGGCATAATGGCTCAACGTCTGGTTAGAAAAATCTGCAATCAGTGCATGGAATCTTTTGAGATGGAAGCCACGGAACTGAAAGCCATGGGTTTGGATGTGGGACAAAACGGCCGAATAAAACTAAAACGCGGCAAGGGCTGCCAGAGATGTCGAGGAACCGGTTATTACGGCAGGACCGGCATTTTTGAAGTGATTCCTTACTCGGAATTATTGAAAGAGATGACCACCGCCAACGCCGATTTCAAAGCAATTGCTGCCCAGGCCAAAAAAGAGGGAATGATCACGCTGCGAGAAAATGCTTTGATAAAATTGCTGGCAGGAAAAACCACCTACCAGGAAGTTCTCAGGGTTACGTGGGGGCAATCTTAAACCAAAAAACGAGACCTTTGAAAAACGTTCAATTTTGTTCAAGGTCAAGGAAGGCGAAAATTTTAACCACAGGAATACATTGAGTATTTTGAGGATTAAAATTTGAGTCTGACGCAGGAATTGGGCAAAAGGGGACGTTTTGCAAAGGTCTCAAAACAAGGGTTGCGTGAAAACCATACGAAAGCAGATGATTGAACTTTTGGAAAATAAAGAGATGAGCGCCAGAGAACTCTCCCGGACCATAGAAATTCGGGAAAAAGAGGTTTATGCACATCTTTCTCATATTGCCCGTTCTGTAGCTGCTCAGAGAAAAAAACTTATTATCATACCTGCCGAGTGTTTGGTATGTGGATATGTTTTTGAAAATCGAAAGCGTTATACCCGCCCGAGTCGTTGCCCGCACTGCAAAAGCGAACACATTCAAAACCCCGTGTACCGAATTGATTAACCCGAATTTCTCAGGGTTTTTAAGGGGCTTATTTTTTCTGATACCATTTGCCGCTTTGATCCTGAATCCATTGGCCGGGTTTTGCCTTTTTGGCAATTTGCTTTGCCCGACGTTTTCCAACCAGGTCAACTGATGTTCCTTGCTGCTTTGCAATGGCAGTATAGACTTGTTTGCGGTCGCTGTTTTCAGCAGTAATCACATCTTTTTTTGCCTGGTTACCGCCTATAACTTCCAAATATCCTTTATTGTTTTCTCCGATGACACCCTCTGCTTTGAGTGCGTTTATAACAGGCAGACGCTCTTTCATTCTTGCCTTAATTTCTGCAGATCCGGCAAAGGCAGAAGCACCGGCAATTAATAGAACAGATAATAGAAGTGAAATCATTGTTATGAAAATTTTTGTTCTCATATCTTAATCTCCTGATGATTAATAACAAAAAAAGTCTTTATTTTTTTCCGGAAGGGGTTTCATCCGCCACGTCTTGGGCGTCATCGATATCCCCGAAGAAATCATCCAGAGCCTTATCCACCTTGATGTTAACATCTATTGTGATATGGATCGGTTTTATTTCTACCGGAGCGACTTCCACCTTATGCTGGGTACATGCCTGAGTACTAAAAATAAAAACTGCACATAATAAAACAGCCGAACGTTTTAACATAACCCAACTCCTTTAATAATTTTAGGCAATTTAGGCACTTTCCCGGCTTATCCGTCTCACTCCTCTTGGCAGGAGGGCGGGCTTATCCGGTTCAGGGTAAACGCATTTGATTTCGGTGCAGCGTAACGACGGCGTGTTTCTCTTGGAAACCGACTGACTGTTTGAAGGGCTTTAGCACGCGTTAGCCCGAGCCGAATGAAATTATGACTTAAAAAATTAATGGGATAATTTAGCGACGCATTGTTCTTAATAATTCTGGCGCGGCTCGGGCTTACGGGTGCTTAAGCACAAGTTTCAGTCGGTTGGAAAGAGATACACGCCGTCGTGGAGCGTTCTCCCTGTATTGGGATTC
>MAXL01000496.1 GCA_001751005.1 Desulfobacterales bacterium S5133MH16 | reverse complement strand
CGAAGAAGAGGAATTTAAAAAAATTCCCAAAGTGAAAGCGCGCCTTTGTGCAGGGGGAGGCTCTTTTGAGGTTGGCTCCGAAGTTGAAAGCTATTATTCTTTTAGATCGGATTGGCTGTCTAAAAAAGGTGGCTCAGATAAAATGGTCTTGTTAGATGTCGTAGGGAATAGCATGGAACCGGAATTAAAAGAGGGCGATACTGTTCTTATTGATGAATCGCAAAAATCAATTTTAGCTGGTGCTATCTATGCAGTCGGCATAGAAGACACCGTTATGGTTAAAAGAATTGAGAAACATCCCAACAAACTCGTTTTACTGAGTGAAAATAAGAATCACAATCCTATTTATCTTCAGAATGAGGAAATAAATAAAGTGCGAATCATTGGGAAAGTGATCTGGATAGGCAGAGAGTTAAAGTAAGCTAAACATCAAAGCTCCCTGATTATAGAGCCTGCAGGATAAAAAATTTAATGCGCGGTAAAACAACCTTGGAAGATCCTTTTATAAAGTTTTTTGAGGACACAGCTTTTTCGCCACACAGCTTCAAAGCCTATCGTTATCAAAAAGAAGACAGGAAATGCTGGCAGGCTGTTGTTAAAGGATGTCTTGAGTCATGGCGTATTAAAGCAGAAGCGTTCTACGAAAATGTATCCGAAACTGGTTTTAAAAAAATAGGCATGGATAACATACTAAATTTGCATGGGCAAAAGAGATTGCCTTTCACGCCGCCTGAAGACAGCCGAGTTACTAAAAAGTCTGCAATAACTGATATGACCGAAGTTCTTGCCCTACAAGCCCTAAAATGGAAAGAAAAGGATCTGATATTTCCATATCCCAGAGTTCTACATAAAGAGGCCTATAGGTTACAGCATCACGGAATAGATGCAATAGGGTATAAAAAAAATGCTGATGAATACACTTTGTATGTAATTGAGGTAATGGCTTCTGTTGAGGACAGACACCCACCTGCAACTGTAAAAGATCATTTAATACAGATATTACCTGATACACTTGACGCGGCTGAACCGGAAAGGCTTCTTATGGATCTTCAGACTCTGCATGATGAATCATCTGATGAGCATAAGGATATTCTTAATGGTTTTATTATTGCAACATATGAAGGGTCATTTTCTTCTTCAGATTCTGTTGTAGCTGCTCCTGTACTCATAAGAAGATTTGATGAATTCCATAAAAACGATTGGAAACCGTTTATACAAAAAACAAGGTCGTTTGAGATGGCTAAAATCCCATCAAACCTACTTTTTATTGCAGTAGAATGTCATGAATCTTTCTCCGGGCTGCTTGATTTGATAAAAGGATCAACATCCGGCGCGAATAATTCTGAAATAGAAAATGGGGAGGAGTATTAATGCCGTTACAAATTCCCCTGAATATCGATGAGCAGATCCGGAAATTAAATCAATTATCCGAAAGCAATACTGACCTTGCCAAGGAATTATATATAAAATCGATTTTTGCCCGGGAGTTTAAAAAGACTCTTCCTTCACTCAATGGTGAGGGGAAAGACTTCGAACGAATTCTATTCGGCCTTGAAACTGTCGGCTATGACCTGACCAAAAGGTCTTCAATTGAGGCGCTTCCGGAACATGCCAGCATCCCCTGGAAGAAGCTGATATGGCCTGCATACAGACTTAGAAGAACTTTGTCATTTCTTTCCGGGGACCAGGATGATTTTAATTTACGCATAAGACTTGTTTTTAAAGAAACTTTAAACGGCCTTCTATCTCACAGGCAACCCGAACTACGTTTAAGACTTAAAGACATTGATCTATCATCTCCGGCTTCTTCATCCTTGAGCTGGGATGAATATCTGGAGATTGAGATAAAAAGGGCATTCCTGCTTACCGTAAGAAAGTTCAAAGGATATTCAGATCTTGATTTATCTGCCAAAATTATTTCCCATTTGAGAAGCAAACAACAAGATAATGAAGCGGCTTTGCATGATATCGAAGATCCCGTAACGAAACAGTTGTCTGCAATTCGGACACTTGCACTCTATAATTGCGCAAAGGCCGTTGAATTAACAAACGATTTTGTGCGCGGCGCAGCAGGTGGAGGGTTGCGCCGCCATAAAACCACCAGTAGGGGAATCAAAGATGAAATTGACAGGTTTATTTTCAATGCCCGTGAAATTACAAGCGGTTTTGATCCCTTATTCAGAAAAGAGTTGGGGCAGCTTGAACAGGCATGCCACTGTCTAATTGATGCAAGCGTATTTTCATTGACGCTTCCCCGTAATGTGCGCAATTTTGTTACAGATCTGGCCAGTCGTGATGCTGATAATCCTGTTCTTGAACTCTGGTTTGCACAGCGCGAAGCAATTAATTCAAGGCTTCTCGATCTGACAAGAACGGCAATGGTTATCAGTATGCCGACAAGCACCGGAAAAACCCTGCTTGCTGAACTGGCAATAATTCAGGCACATGATGATGACCCTGAAAGCCATATTGTATATCTTGCACCCACAAAAGCTTTAGTAACCCAGGTCAGCCTAACATTAAAAAAAGACCTTCAAAAACAAGGATTAAAAGTCAGGGTTGCAACACCGGCCTTTGAACTTAATCCGGTTGAATCGGAGATTTTAAAAAGTGACTTTGACATTCTTGTGACCACTCCTGAAAAACTTGATTTGCTCATTAAATCAGATCACGAATCTGTTGGAGATCTTTCCCTTGTTATAGTGGATGAAGCCCATAATATGGCTGACAAGGAAAGAGGCGCTGGAATTGAACTTCTTCTCGCAACACTTCGTAGGGAACGGGAATGCCGCTTTTTATTGATGACCCCTTTTGCGGAAAACGCAAAAGACCTGTCAATATGGCTTGGAGATGATCAGGGGGCACATGTCATTCTTGACTGGAAACCTAATGATCGTTTAATCGGTGTTTTCACAAAAGGGAAAAAGGTCCGCTACAGGGATGAGCGCTCTTTGATGTTCAGAACTCTTGATTCGGCACACAGCGACTGTCCCTCTGATGTAGAGTTTGATCTGGGCACGGTCCCGGCAAAGACCACAAATAAAAAACTCCTGGCTATTGAGGGCGTGAAAAAATGGGCATCTGTCAAAAAAGGAGGCGTCCTTTTTCTTGCTGCTTCAAGAAATAAGGCAGTTGAAAGAGCTAAATCGCTGGCAAAAAGCCGCCGACAGTCTGATAAATCCCGATCTGTTGACCTTGTTTGCCGTTTTCTTGACACAGAGGCCGGAGGAAAACATCCACTTTCCGGGCTGTTAAAAAAGGGGGTCGCATTTCACCACGCCGGTTTGTCTCCTGAGGCCAGATATTTCGTTGAACGGCTTGTAGAGGACGGTAGTATATCAATAATCTGCGCCACAACCACGCTTGCTCAAGGAGTGAATTTCCCATTATCCGCGGCAGTAATAGAAGATTACCACAGGCGCTTTCAGAAGAAAGGATTGTGGCAGTATGAAGAGATAATGCCTTGGGAATTCTGGAATATTGCCGGAAGAGTCGGAAGGACTTTGAAAGACTCTTTAGGAACCATAGCTTTTATATCGACTGGTTATAAAGATTCCAGTGGCATAAAAGATATTGACAACATTCGAGAATACCTAAAAAAGGATGCCAGCATTATTGTCAGCTCTTTGATTGACACCCTGAAAACTCTACAGAATGAAAAGATCATTTTTAATACCGAACTTATCAGAAACAATAGATCTTTATCTGCATTCTTTCAATATCTGATTCACGCTTTGGCTGTTGCGGGTAAAGAAGAAGTCTCAAGGGAATTAGAAAATCTGTTAAGATCAAGTTTTGTTTTTCTTGAAGCTCAAAAGGAAAGCCAGGCTCTTGCCGACAGGTTGATAAGGCTTGCCAGAGGGTATGTTGATGATCTTGTTGGCAAAAAAGGCTCGCGCTTGAGAGGCTTTGCAAAAGTGGCTGATGGGACCGGTTTCAGCAGTCCCTCTGTTGACTTGATCTTTGCTTCCTGGAAAGACAGAGTATCTCCGAAAGAATGGAGCCCCAGAACCCTGTTCCATGTGGATGGTACGCCTGATGATATTTTATCAGAGGCAATGGAAACACTTGGAAAGATTCCTGAAATTCGCCTTGGCAGTGATGAGCCGGGTATATTTGACCCGGTTCGTATCGCGAGGATCACTACTGCATGGGTTAATGGAGCTTCTCTCTTTGAAATCGCAAAACTTGAATTCAAAAATGACCTTCTTGAGTGTACACGGCATATTTATTCAACAATTTCCAGCCTTGTACCTTGGGGCCTGCGAGCAATACAGAAGGTCGCATTTTCGGGAAGAGATGATGTTGAATGGGAAGAGATGGATATGATTCCTGCCATGGTTCTGCATGGTGTGCGCTCAAAAGAGGCTGTAGCTCTGCGAATGCTTAATATCCCAAGATTTATTGCGGAAAATATGGCAAATCATGTACGGTCTTTAAATATTCCCCTTAATAAAGTTGATGAGTGGCTGGCTGAGACAAGCCCTGTTGACTGGTCAAAATTTGTTCCACGCAGTTCAACCGTTACTGGGCCTGAATTCAAACTGCTGTGGGAAATAATTGACGGGCAGAAACCATGGCGCATCATATAGTAGAAGCATTGATAAATAGTCGACTTGTGGATTTGAGGGATGTGTATGAAAAGGGGCCCTTAAGATTCTAAATTTCGGAATTGGCAGGACGATTAGGACCCCATATACCCGGGGTTGGATACGCCGTGTAGAAAGGTAAGGTAATTGCTCACGAGGACAATTTTCATTTGCTATAATAATTTTCTTAAATATTTAAGGATGTTCCACCTTCCAGATGCTTTATTCATATGGACCCATAAATTTTTCGCCGTTGAAGTGGATGAGATGGTCTGGAATCTCGGACAACCAGACTTCCGTTTCCCATGCAATTTGGGCGATGTGCCTTTTGAATTCTTG
>MAXL01000495.1 GCA_001751005.1 Desulfobacterales bacterium S5133MH16 | reverse complement strand
GAAGTTGGACTTTTTACGAGACCGTCATGATTCGTTCAAAAAAAATCGTTGCAAGAGGCTTATAACTCTTTTTCCGAATAGTTACAAGCAATTAATCATATCCATTTGACACTTAAAACTTGCACAAACAATCTCGAGGGATTTGCCTGTTTTAGACCTTCTTCCAAGAATAACCTCATAAGGCTTGTAATGTATATAAAATGCAATTAAAATGGCAAAGACAAATAAATTGTCTTGAAAAGATTTTTTTTAAAAATTTTTAATAAGCTATGCTTCTGACATTTTAAGATTAACAGGGCGGATATCAACAACATTTCATTTTTATAATGATGTGAAATCACATTTTAAAGAGGTTTTAAGAGAAAGGTTGCGTATGAAAGAGGGAACGGTGAAGTGGTATAGTGAGAAAAAAGGCTATGGTTTTATCCAAACCGAAAACCATGGGGATGTTTTTATGCACAGTAATAGTATTGAAGACCATGGCCATTTCGGGCTTCAAAAGTTAGATCGAGTATCTTTTGAAATAAAAGAGACCTCTAGAGGCCCCCAAGCCGTCAAGGTTAAAGTACTATAAACCGGCACTTTCAATACCGATTTGTTTAAGGTAACTTCAAAAATGGAACTGCCGTTTAACTCTCTGAAAAGACATTTCATTCATAATTTTATGATTCTTAACAGGCAACGAAAGAGACGGAGCGATGAAAGACCTGATAAAGCACATTGTGCAGACAATGGTTGACGAACCGGAAGAGGTAGAGATTTCAGAAATAGAGGGAGACCAGAGCACGGTATTAAAGCTTAGAGTTGCCAAAGCGGATATTGGGAAGGTTATCGGGAAAAAGGGCCGGAATGTACGAGCCATACGGACGATATTAAGCGCTGCCTCTGCCAAGGAAAAAAAACACACGGTCCTTGAAATTTTAGAATAGTGAAATATTTTTTCTGCTCAGTGTTATTAACTTAAGAGAACTTGAAACAATACCGGTATTTCGTTTTTTATTCCACTTGGCTGGCATCATGCGTTTATCACGGTCCAGCCGTCTGATCCCGGTGTGAATATGCTCCAGTCCATTTTGTTCACCAATTTCCTTCAGACATGACTGAATCTCTATGTTCAACCCTCGAATCAGTGAAGTTCCTACGATAATAACGGCGGCACATCCCGGTCTAAGTACCCGATGCATCTCGGATTAGGATAAAAGCTTTTCGAATAAATTTGCAGTAAAGAATAAGCTATCAGTCGTCAATCCATTTCTTCATATCACGATCCATACCGTCATCGGAAATCAACTTGAGGCCAGAGACCCCATTGAAGTGTTCCAGTTTTACAATGCCATGCGGATCAAAATTACAAATCTTTGCGATACAATTTCTGATCATTAAGGAATATAGAATTTATTCAGGCCTTAGGATTCGTCGAACGAGCTTGTACTGAGATAAAAAGCAAAAATATGTAAAAATCATAAGGCCATTAACCCTAAACCTTGATCCTCTGAACCTGTGAACGGTTCCATATTTTTGTTGTCATCCAATTGTTAATATGTTAAATAGATAAACAGCATTGGTGTTTACTTTTTAAACAGGGGGGCGGCCATGTTTGAACAGGAATTAAACAAATATTGGAAAACAGTGGTGGACACGATCCAGGACGGAATCATGATTGTGGACACAAAAGGAACCATAGTTTCAGTTAACCGGGCTTTTGAAACCATTACCGGGCATTCTATAACAGAGATCATAGGGAAACCCTGCACCATATTAAATTGCAATGCCTGTGAGTTGGTCCGAGGAAATATAGGAAAAGGACCCCATTGGTGTGGCTTGTTTAAGAAGGGCAAGTTAAGAATGCAAAAATGCGTCATGACGCGAAAGAACGGAGACCATATTCACGTTGTGAAAAATGCTTCTGTTCTCTTGGACAGCAAAGGTAATATAACGGGTGCTGTTGAAACCATAACCGATATTACGGACCTTATTGAAAAAGAAACCCAAATTGAGACCTTTCGGCGGGAACTCGAGGCAGAAGATCGATTTCACGGCATCCTTGGCACTTCAGCGCCCATGCAGCAGGTTTTTAATATGATTACAAACGCTTCCGAGTCGGATGCGCCGGTGATTATTTTTGGAGAAAGTGGGACTGGAAAGGAGCTTGTAGCAAGGGCAATTCATAAAAGTGGCCCCCGCAAAACCAAGCCGTATGTAAAGGTCAGTTGTGCAGCCTTGAATGAGTCGCTTCTGGAAAGTGAGCTTTTTGGCCATGTCAAAGGTGCTTATACCGGCGCTTTTCAGAGTCGAACCGGAAGATTCGAAGCCGCCCATAAAGGAGACATTTTTCTGGACGAAATTGGTGATTTGCCCCTTTCAACCCAGGTAAAACTTCTGCGGGTGCTCGAAGAAAAGATCATTGAACGGGTGGGTGATCACAGGCCGATTCGGATTGATGTTAGAATCATCACGGCAACCAACAAGGATCTAAAACAGCTTGTGGATCAAGGTGTTTTCAGAGAAGATTTTTATTACCGGATAAATGTACTTCCCATATGGATTCCGCCATTGAGAGAAAGGACCGGCGATATTCAGCTCTTGGCTGAATCATTCTTCCAAAGAATTTGTCTGAAAAGCGAAAAAAGAATTCAAGGCATTACCAATGAAGCCTTAGATTTTATGATCCAGTACCCATGGCCCGGAAATGTAAGGGAACTCAAAAGCACCCTTGAATACGCCTTTGTTGCCTGTCAGGGATCGATGATTGGTCCTGAGCATCTCCCGCCCAACATTTTGCACATGGAAAATCCACATAAAACCAGCGAACCATCGTCCGTAGGCCTGGATGAAATAAAGAAGCAACGACTCATAGATGCCCTGCAGCAATCCGGCGGCAACCAGTCCGAGGCAGCACGAATTCTGGGCATATCCAGAACAAGCGTCTGGAGTCAGATTAAGAAGTATGGCATAAAACCTGCCCGGGAATTAGCTGGTTAATTTGACGGCGGTTTAAGGGGGATATCCCACTTTTTCATATACTTCCAGATTGCGGTTCTACTCAGGACCACTCGACGTGCAACTTCAGCTTTATTCCAGCCGCATTCATTAAGAAGTTCAAGCAGTTTTTCTCGGGAAAGCTTTTTCCGTGGCCATAAAGAAGGTGAAGGCCGGTCAACCGAACTTGGCTCAGGGGGATGATATTCAATCTGGCGTATTTCAACAGGAAGGTCAAAAATATCGATGTGCTCATCATTACAAAGTACAAAGGCATGCTCAATGG